>DALYNO010000554.1:0-2667 GCA_031975295.1 Anaerocolumna sp.
AAATCTGAATGATAAAATTTATAGACTAACAACAACCATGAAATAAATATTGTAAATTTTACTATAAAGCAAAATACAGCGCATATGAAATAATAAATAAAAATAATTAAATAAATTTATAAAGATGATAAAACAATATAATGAAACAAATAATAAAACACGAAGATAATAAAACATTACTTAGATCCAATAAGTGAATTACGACGAGTAAACGAAGCCATAATATAAATAGCAAAAACAATGTAAAGCAAAACTAAAATGATATGAGTAAGTAATCACAACCTTAAATAGGTGCATTATCAATTACCATGAACTTCCAAAATCAGATTAAGACATTTACCACTCAATTATAATACAGATACCCCCTAATCACAATACAGAAAGTAGACATCCTCCAAGGTAAGCTATAACTTTTACAAATATATAAAGAAAAATGTTTGACATAAAATGCCGTATATGCTACAATACTCTAGTGTGCCGCACAACGAGGTTTTAAATTCCTAATTAGGATACCATAGTTGGCGAGTAATGATAATAGGAGGTGCCATATGTACGCAATTATAGCAACAGGTGGTAAACAGTACAAAGTAGCCGAAGGCGATATCATTAAAGTAGAAAAGCTTAGTGTAGCAGCTGGAGAAACTGTTTCATTTGATCAGGTTCTTGTAGTTAACAACGGAGAATTAGTTGTTGGAAATCCTACAGTAGCGAATGCAACTGTTACTGCAACAGTGGTAGAAGAAGGCAAAAACAAAAAAGTTATTGTTTATCGCTACAAGAGAAAGACTGGATATCACAAAAAGAACGGTCACAGACAGCCATATACTAAGGTTAAGATTGAAAAAATCAACGCATAATACTTAAAGGTTTGATATGATAAAAATATCCGTTTATAAAAGTGCAGAGGGTAAGATTATCGGCTTTTGTAGTGATGGACATGCAGGCTTTGCCGAAAGTGGCAGTGATATTGTATGTGCAGCGGTATCAGCGCTGATAATAACTACCATAAATTCTATAGAGCAATTTACGTCAGATACCTTTCATATTGAGGAAGATGAAGAAAGTGGTCATATAGATTTTAAGATTGTTTCAAAACCTAGTAATGAGTCAAATTTATTATTAAATTCTCTGTTGCTCGGGCTTAACGGGATAAGAGAAGATTAGGGAAAGCAATATATTAAATTTGTTTAGCAGGTTTCTCCTGCGGCATCTATTCAAGGAGGTGTAGGTTATGTTAAAGATGAACCTTCAATTTTTCGCTCATAAAAAGGGTGTTGGTTCTACTAAGAATGGTAGAGATTCCGAATCCAAAAGATTGGGCGCAAAGAGAGCAGACGGACAATTTGTATTAGCAGGTAACATCCTTTACAGACAACGCGGAACTAAAATTCATCCAGGTAACAACGTTGGACGCGGCGGAGATGATACATTATTCGCATTAGTTGACGGTGTTGTTCGATTCGAAAGAAAAGGAAGAGATAAAAAACAAGCTTCTGTTTACCCTGTAGAATCTAAATAATATGAGATGATTATGAACCCCAAATTCTTGATTAAATCATGAATATGGGGTTTATTTTAATGTTATATTATAAATAAAATATTATTAAAGTTATAAAACTATAATTCAAGGCAAACCTATAAGTGAATATTTTACAACATCATACTTTATGTTCTATAAAACATGAAAAAATAGTCCGAATAGAGCGGATTCTTTTGGAATTGTGAGCCACAAAGCGGATAAGGTCAGACCATTGATGATGCGTAACTCCTAGATGGTTAGAAATGTTCATTTATAGGTTTGTCCTGATAGTAATCTTAAATTTCTTGTAATTTTTGTTAAGTCCTATTATAATAAGAACATTGAGATTATATTTGACATAAATAAACCATGTATTGAAAATAAGAGGTGATAAAGTGTTTGCAGATAGTGCGAAAATATATATACGTGCAGGCAAGGGCGGAGATGGACATGTTAGCTTTAGACGAGAAATCTTTGTTCCTGCAGGCGGTCCTGATGGTGGCGACGGTGGTAAAGGTGGAGACTTAATCTTCGAAGTTGACGAAGGTTTAAATACCTTATCAGACTATCGCTTTGTTAAAAAATATGTTGCTGAAGATGGTGAAAATGGTGGAAAGAAACGCTGCACCGGTAAAGACGGGAAGGACCTTGTGCTTAAGGTTCCTGAAGGTACTGTTATTAAAGAAACAGAATCTGGCAAGGTAATTGCAGATATGTCCCATGGTAACCGTAGAGAAGTAATTCTAAAAGGTGGCAGAGGTGGCAAAGGTAACAGCCACTATGCAACAGCTACCATGCAGGTTCCGAAATATGCCCAACCAGGTAAACCAGCCAGAGAATTAAATGTAACGCTAGAATTAAAAGTAATTGCTGACGTAGGTCTGGTAGGATTTCCCAATGTAGGTAAATCGACACTTTTATCCAGAGTAACCAACGCAAGACCTAAGATAGCCAATTATCATTTTACTACCCTAAATCCTAATTTGGGTGTGGTTGATTTAGACGGTGGAGATGGTTTTGTAATTGCTGACATTCCTGGATTAATTGAAGGTGCATCTGAAGGAATTGGTCTTGGACATGAGTTCTTAAAGCATATTGAAAGAACAAAAGTAATTATTCATATGGTGGATGCAGCTGGTGTAGAAGGC
>DALYNO010000555.1:0-2659 GCA_031975295.1 Anaerocolumna sp.
CCAATATGTTTTCCACGGTAAGTTTTACTAATCGCAATTCTACCTACGATATACCCATTACTATTTTCACCTCTATAATATCTACAGGTAGCAATAGGGAGGTTGGCTTCATAAAAAACGATATGAGTTGCCAAATCATCTATTTCATCGAATTCATTATGAAATCCTTGCTCCTGTATAAATACTTCTTCTCTGATTAATCTTGCATCTTCACATAAATAGTCCTTTTTTATGTACATAATTAAATCCTCCTTTAGCAAAAAAATAAGCCTCCAAAACCAAACCTTATAACGCAACACAAGTTACGCCGTACCTACGGTATGATTTCAGACGCTTTCAACTATTTTTATCCGGTGACAAAAATAAAGCATGTATTCATTTATAGTGAAGTTTAGCAAATTGAAATTGATTTGTCAACACTAACTGCTAATTCTTAAATGGTGAAGGCATTCATTTAAGATTAGATGCAAAATGGTCTTGACATATATAGATTATCTACATATTATATATATAGATAATCTATATATGGGAGGTCAAATATGGCAATAGATAAAAGCTTATTATCAGGCAGTACCACCATGCTTATTCTGAAGCTGCTGGAGAAGAAGGATATGTATGGTTATCAAATGATTGAAGAGTTACATAAACAATCAAATGAGACATTTGCATTAAAAGCAGGCACTTTATATCCCCTTCTCCATGGACTAGAACAGGAAGGAATGGTAGAGGCATACGAAGATGGAGCTGATAGTGCAAGGATAAGAAAATTCTATCATATCACCAAGAAGGGTAAGAAATTACTTTCTGATAAGAAAGAGGAGTGGCAATTATATACCAATGCGGTTAATCAGGTATTGAATGGGGGTGTGAGTTTTGGAATCAGTTGATAAGATCAGTCAGTTTAAAGAGGAAGTATGCAAGCAGATTAGATGGAAGAGAGTCCACGAAGCTATATCAAAAGAGTTAGAGGATCATGTGATGGATCAAATGGCTTATTACCAAAGCCAAGGGGATGCAGAAACAGAGGCTATGGATAAGACATTGAAAGATATGGGGGATCCTATTGACGTGGGCATACAACTGGACCGAATTCATAGACCTAAATCTCAGAAAAGTATGATCCTATATGTAGTAATTTTATTACTCATAGGACTGTTTATTCAAACCTTTTTAGTATATGATAGTGATTATCCACTTAATCTTCCAAAACAGATATTTGCATCCATCATTGGTATTGGTACTATGGTTCTCGCTTATTATGGCGATTATACATTAATAGGGAGGCATCCCAAGTTATTATTTGTTTTGACAAGCATGCTATCGCTATTACTGCTTCTGACCTCAGGAGAAGTGAATGGAAGACCTTATTTTATAGGATTTGTTTCTTTTAGCCTTGTGTACATAAATCTATTATATCCAATACTATTGGTGGGAGTAATATATGTAACCAGAAAAAAGGGTTATATCGGACTAATTGTTGATATATTGATTACTATTGTTCTGTCCATTTTAGCTGATCTAACATCATCTTATGGAAATGGGGTGTTTGTGCTTGTAACAGGAGTCCTATTAATAAGTGTATCTATCTATAAGAAGTGGTATCCTGTTAATCGGATACTTGGGTATTTACTGGTAATTCTACCAGCAATAGGTGTTTTGCTCCTTGGTTTTATTGAGAACAGCTATTACTTATTATCCCACTTAGAACTGGCAATAAATCCTGGTATGGAAGCGGATGGAAGAGGATATATAGGCACTATGTTAAGAACAATACTTCATAACGCTGTATTTATTGGCAAAGGAACTATGCCGGTTCAATATAGTCATGTGGTGTTTCTAGAACATAGTATTCACCCGGAATACCTTATAAGTCATCTTATTTTTAATTGTGGTTGGATAACTTTTTATATCATGATTGCTTTATTTACTGTATTTATAATAAAAGGGTTTTACATTGCACTTAAGCAAAAGAGTATGTTGGGATTATTAATCTCATTAGCAGTTTTGATTACTATAACATTTGAAGCTAGTGTTTATATTGCATGGAATCTAGGCTTTATGTTAATAAGCCCGATTGCTTTACCATTCATTTCATACGGCAGTATAGCATTAATTGTCAATCTATTTTTAACAGGCATTATGTTATCTGTGTTTCGTAGTGATTCATTGGTAACTGATGCTAGAATTACTTCTCGAAAAGGCAAACTTATAACTTGGAAAGATGGATGCCTTACCATAGACTTTAGAAAACAAGGAGCAAATTAATATGAAGTTTTACTACGCACCACTTGAGGGTGTTACAGGATACATCTACAGAAATGCTTACCACAAATATTTTAGTCCTGCAGATAAATACTTTGCACCATTTATTGTAGCAAATCAGCAAGAGGTGTTTAAAACAAGAGATTTACAAGACATACTACCAGATAACAATATTGGTATGAACTTAATTCCTCAATTACTTTCTAATAATGCAGATTATTTTATTCATACTGCTAAAAGGATGAATGAATTAGGGTATAAAGAGATTAATTTAAATTTAGGCTGTCCTTCTGGAACAGTTGTTGCTAAATACAAAGGCTCTGGTTTTCTTGCAAAACCTAAGGAATTAGATGAATTTCTTGATAAAATTTATTCTGCTGGTATCACAGATATATCC
>DALYNO010000556.1:0-2657 GCA_031975295.1 Anaerocolumna sp.
CAAAGTTGCCAACGGACTATACTTAGGTTTAACGAAAGCTCTTATAATAAAATCAAATGCTAAAATTCCAGTTATAATGGAAGCCACATGGGTTGAGTGCATAAATGCTGCCACCAGAGCTACTCCTGCTATTATAAATACAAAACCAGCTACCAACCGAACTGTATTATTATCTCTTTGTTCTCCCGAAATCGGGCACGAAAAATCAAATGACATATTAAAACCCTCTTTCATATATTATACTATTCCTATATGATAATATGATTTATTTTAAATGTCAAGAGATTTACATATAATCCTAATTTTTATTATGCTATTGACATTTTTAAGTTATGATTTACAATATTTACATATGGTTGAAGGGTAAGATTATGTATATGGATTTTGTAAACATTATCACTTTTATTATTAAAGTATCTATTGTCTTGTTTTATTACATAGTAATTGGAAATATTGTGTATAGAATCGCAGACTATATTGGTAACCTTATTCATTTTGTAGGTATTTTGAGGACAGTTGGAGATAAACTTCTAAAAACAAAAAAGTAGACAACTACTTTTTTATATAGTTGTCTACAGTTGAAACCTCATGCATTTTGACTATACATATTTGTATCTAGGAACTTTCAGATTTAATCATTCTATTCCTTATGAATAATCAATCTAAAATATTAATTTCTTCATATAGTCTACAGTGTAATTAACACCTTTTTCACCAAGATCACCCTGCCAGGTAGCTGAGTGAGGTTCTATACTTAAAGTACCATCATAGCCACAGGCATACAAAGTTGACATAAAAGCACCCCAGTTTATTTGATCCATTCCTGCAGGAGGATCATCGTATCGCTGACCCCCTATGATAAGACTTCCTTTAATATGAACATGGGCGAAACGATGCCCCCATTTCTTAGTTTCAAGCAAATAATCGCCATTATCATAAACGCAATGGGAGGTATCATATTTAATATACAAATCCTTTAGATGTCCTAAAATAATGGTCCAGATTGGATCAGAATGTACAAAACTATTCCATCTGCAATTATAAACTGCAATTTTTACTCCAAACTCTTTACCATATGCAATTAATTCTTCGAAATACTGAATGGCAGCAGTACAATTATCATAAAGGGAAAGCGCTTCTATATAATTGCAGCCAGTAACATAGACCTTACAACCAATTTCACTGCACCATTTGATTAAAGCTTTTTCATTATTTATCTCTTCAATATTTTTTGATCCATCCTCAAGAATTCTATTCGTTCCCCATCTTCCCACACTGCCGACAAAAAGACTGTATTTCTCTAAATATTCCTTTAACTTAGGCGTATCAGAAATATAGGAATTAACATCTTTTCCTACATTTATACAGAATTCCAAAAATTCTAATCCTTTTTCTTTCGCAGAGCGAAAAGCTTCCTCGGAGAACTTATCATTATCAAAATTAGCAATTATACCAAGTTTCATATCGCATTTCGAATTATCCAAGTAAACTTATGATAATTCTTCCTCCATTCTGTCATAAATTATAAAGTTATATCTTTCCCGTATACTAAATTACCATTCCTATTATAACATTACCCTTAAATAAGGTAAAGAAACCAAAAGTAATTATATTTAATTTAAATGTCACTCTATCACAGTAACACACCTTCAGTGAAATACAGAAGAATTGATCATTCCTACAAATAGAATACCCATGACAAATAATGTACAACCAACACAAATAAATCCAGGAATAAATATTAGTATGAAATTCCTCTTCCTATGAATTGTATTTCTAATATCATTGAGTTTATAAAAGGCATTACTTGCCAGAAGCATGGGTATACTTCCATACATAAGATACATAAATGCTGCTTCTTTCCATGAGATTGGAAGCATAGCCTGAGGGTTAGCTATTTCATTTGAACCAAACAAAGCAGTGGCAATCAAACCTAGGACAACTGTTACACCGATAAAGTAGACCAGATTACCAAACATAATAAGAATGTTTCTTTTATTCATCATCATCCTATCCTTCAACTCATTTTAAGACCCAAGAGAACCAACTTAATGGCAGCTTATCAATTACTATATAAATTACCAGATAAATTGCTTGATAAATTGCTTAATAAATTGCTAGATACTTGTAGTACTGTCAAAATAATTATAATTTCTTTGCGCTCCATAAATGGTGTGGTTCCCACTCATCACATAAGAGATGAAACAAACGATTGCAAAATATACAATGCACTGGGGTCCAAATACTTCTACTCCAATAAACATTGGAGCTAACAGGGTCTTAGTTGCACTTCCAAATACTGCTGCATACCCTAAGGCTGCTATAAGCATAACCGGCAATCCTAATATAGTACCTAATACGGTTCCCA
Source organism: Anaerocolumna sp. (assembly GCA_031975295.1). Lineage (GTDB taxonomy): Bacteria > Bacillota > Clostridia > Lachnospirales > Lachnospiraceae > Anaerocolumna. Next base: position 2,369 of record DALYNO010000556.1, read on the forward strand.
AAGTAGCTCCTATAGCAAATAATGGGGTAACTTCTCCTCCTTGAAAACCAGCTGCCAGGGTTAAAACGGTTAGTAACAATTTCAGAAACCAATCGTACCCATATATATCATTTCCTGAAAAAGCATTGCTAATTAAATTCGTACCAAGTCCGGCATATCTACCTGCATGAAAGATGAGTAGGAGTATAGATAGCCCTGCTCCCATAACAGAAATTCGTAACAGGGGGCTTTTTATCCAGTTCCCAAAGCGTTCTTTCGCTTTTTTTAAGAGAAAAGCAAAACCACTACC
>DALYNO010000557.1:0-2654 GCA_031975295.1 Anaerocolumna sp.
GGTTGTTTTTCAGATACTTTGACTTGTTCTATACCTTTACACTTTAGTGCATTAATAAGCGATAAGTGCAGAGTGGCGCAATGTCTTATAGTAAATATATTATTTATAAGGGAGGAAATATTTATGAAAAAATCATTGAAAAAAGTTGTTAGTTTAGGCTTATTATGTACTTTGGCAGTGGCTTCTTTAGCAGGTTGCGGAACCAAAGAAACTGGAGCAGGTTCTGGTACATTTCTAATTGGTGGTTTAGGACCACTCACCGGAGGAGCGGCTTCCTATGGTATATCTGTAAAACAAGGTGCTGAAATAGCTATTGAAGAAATTAATGCTAACGGTGGCGTTAAAGTTGGCGATGAAACCCTACAATTAAAGCTTTCTTTTGCTGATGATGAAGCTTCTGGTGAAACAGCTTCTTCAGCTTATAATAAGTTAATGGATGATGGTATTCAGGCATTACTTGGAACAGTTACGAGTGGTGCAGGTTTAGCTATTGCAGATCAGACTTTTGAAGATGGAATTTTACAGATTACGCCTTCCGGTTCTGCAAAAGATTTAACTAAAAATGCGAATGCTTTCCGTTTATGTTTTACAGATCCTTTACAAGGTCAGACAATGGCCAAATATGCTGTTGAAACATTAGGTCATAAGAAATTAGCAATGATATATAACAATGCTGATGAATATAGTACTGGTGTTGCTGAAGCTTTCGTAGAAGAAGTGAAAGCATTAGGTGCTGAAATTGTTGCACAAGAAGCTTTCGTTACTGACGCTGTAGATTTTACAACTCAGCTAACTTCTATTAAAGGAACTGATGCAGAAATTATATTTGTTCCTGCATATTATCAAGATGCAGCTTACATTACTACCCAGGCAGCTGAACTTGGCATGAATCTTCCATTTATCGGTTCTGATGGATGGGATGGCGTTCTTGCTAATATCGTTGATCCTTCTGCATTAGAAGGTGCTGTATTCTTAAGCCCTTTCCTTGCTACTGATACCAATGAAGCAGTGCAGAATTTTGTAAAGACTTATGAAGAACAATACAAAGCAACTCCTGACCAGTTTGCAGCTGATGGATATGACACAGTTTATGTTATAAAAGCAGCACTAGAAAAAGCTGGTTCTACAAAGAGCGAAGACTTAATCAAAGCAATGACGGAAATCCAAGTAAATGGCTTAACAGGCGATGTTTCCTTTACTGCTGATGGTGAACCTAACAAAGGTGCTAAATATATTGAAATCAAAGGTGGAGAGTACACTGCTAAAACAGTGCAGTAATCATATTCTACAAGTGTAACATAATATAAAAAGTTAGTTAGATAAGAATTTAGGGCCTAAGTGATTTATTGCCTAAGGGCCTAAATTCTTTCTACTTTTAAAAAATAGCATTTATGGTAAGCTTCTTCGCTTTGTTCAGAGCAATCTGGAGAGGGGTTCTGTATTTAACGAAGAATCTTAGGATAAGAGAAAAAGAGGTGTTTTATGGAGAGCATAATTGAACAAATCATAAACGGAATGCGTTCCGGAAGTATCTATGCGCTGATTGCTCTTGGATATACAATGGTTTATGGTATAGCAAAGATGATAAACTTTGCACACGGGGATATTATTATGGTGGGGGCCTATACCCTTTACGTATCTATTGCCAAATTAAATATGCCGGTATGGCTTGCGGTCATTACTACTATTGTAGTTTGTGCTGTACTTGGTATCACCATAGAAAGAATCGCATATAAACCTTTAAGAAAAGCCCCTTCCCTTGCAGTACTTATTACTGCAATTGGTATGAGCTTTTTACTGCAAAGTATTGCATTATTAATATTTAATGCTAATCCAATTACCGTGAAATCAATTATTACATTAAAAGCGGTAACCATAGGAGGTGTAACCATAACTGGGACAACTATGGTAACCCTTATCGTGACATTTATTTGTATGGTAGCACTAACACTGTTTATTAACAAAACGAAAGCAGGAAGTGCAATGAGAGCAGTGTCGGAAGATAAAGAGGCAGCACAATTAATGGGTATCAACGTAAACAGAACTATCTCAATGACTTTTGCCATTGGATCTGCCCTTGCAGCAGTAGCGGGTATTATGTTTGTGTGTCAGTTTCAGTCAATTAAACCCACCCTTGGAGCACTACCTGGCATTAAAGCCTTTGTAGCCGCTGTTCTTGGTGGTATTGGCAGTGTTCCGGGTGCAATGCTTGGCGGAATCTTATTGGGAATCATTGAAAGTGTGTCCAAAGCTTATATATCAACAGAATTATCAGATGCTATTGTATTTGGCGTACTGGTATTGGTTCTTTTAGTAAAACCTTCTGGTCTTCTTGGTAAGAACCGAATCGAGAAAGTGTAGGTGGAGACATGAATAATAAAAACTCAAATAAAAACTTTCTAGGAACTTTGTTTAGCAAAAAGAATTTAATAAGTATTGCCCTTGTTATTTTGTTTTACTTTATTATCTACATCAGTGTGGAACAAAATCTTTTAAACAGACAAATGAGATCTTTGTTAGTACCAATAGGCATTAATATTATTTTGGCAGTTTCCCTTAATTTAACAACAGGTTTTCTTGGAGAACTTTCTCTAGGGCATGCTGGATTTATGGCAATTGGTGCTTATTCAGGAGCAATATTTACCAATACACTT
>DALYNO010000558.1:0-2654 GCA_031975295.1 Anaerocolumna sp.
AAAGATGGTGAATTATTTAATCAGTTATACAAAGGGGAGGAGACAAGAAAAGACTTTTTTGAGAAGATAGTTGCCACCCTTTCAGTTTTATCGGATGGAGGTGTTGATATTGGGCAATAATTTTTATTTGAAAATGGCCATAACGAACATCAAACGTGATAAAAGAATGTTCATACCCTTTATTCTATGTTATTCCATTATGATGGGCATATATTTTATGGTAATTACTATAATGACTTCAGATGGGGTAAAAAACGTCCCTGCCGGAGAGTCTCTGCAAAGTATGTTTGTATTTGGTATGGTTATTATGACAATCCTTATTGTAATATTTATGCTCTATATCAACAGCTTTTTAATAAAAAGAAGAAAACGAGAATTTGGATTATATGGGATTTTAGGGTTGGAGAAGAGACATGTTGGTAAAGTAATAGTATTGGAGAACTTAATCGTAAGTTTTCTTTCAGGCATACTTGGCATTCTCTCTGGCTGTGTTATTGGGAAATTGGTATTTATGCTTATTTATTATTCACTCAATGTGACGCCAGATAGCAGATATGTGTTATCTTATCTGTCATTTTTAATTACAGGTGCTTTGGTAGTGGCTTTATTCCTCATGACCTCTGTTTTTAATTTGCTGCAAGTAAGTATAACCAATCCCATAGATTTGCTGAAAGCCCAAAATATGGGTGAAAAAAAGGTGAAATTAATAAAGCTTAAGACGATCACAGGCCTGGGACTTATTATCTGGGCATATTATACAGCGCTTTCTGTTTCTAATCCTTTAACTGCTTTAAATAAATTTTTTATAGCAGTTCTGGCAGTAATTGCTGCAACATACCTATTGTTTGAAGCGGGTAGTTTGTTTTTCTTAAATGTTCTAAAGTCGAGAAAGGGTATTTATTATAAGACAAATAATTTTATATCTATTTCAGGCATGTTACACCGTATGAAACAAAATGCAGCAGGATTGGCTTCCATTTGCATTCTATCAACCATGGTATTGGTAACAGTTTCTACTTGCACAGCCTTGTATATGGGGCAAGAGGATATTTTAAAGCAAATGAATCCCAGCGATATTTCCATCAGTATTTATAAGTCCCCTGATACAAAGAAAATAAATGAGGTTGAAAAACTGATTCAAGATACGGCTGATAAATTTGGTGTGGAACTTTCAGATCTTTATGGTTACAAAAGATATAAAACAACGGTATTACTGAAACAGAATACCATTCATACAATGAATGAGAAAATATATGGTTCTATAAAAGAACTGGAAGAAAACAATCAATATATAAATAGTGTGGAAATTTTGAACCAAGAGGAATATAACAGGGTATTAGGAAGGAACGCTGCACTTAAAAATAATGAAGTAATTCTTTTGTCATCTGAGAAAAAACTTGATAAGAATAAAACCATAAATATTCCTGGCGGATTCCAGGTCAAAGAAATCGAAACACAGAACAAGCTTATAAATAAGAAGAACTTAGAAGAAACAGATGTTATTTATATGGTGGTAAAAGATGATAAAAATGCTTACAACCTCTTTGATAAGCTTTCATCCAATGACCAAAAAGAGGAGAAGGAGGGAATCGTTCTTGCCAATGTTAGCAAAGAGGGGAAAAATATTGAAGCTTTTGCTAGTGAACTACAAGAAAAAGGAATAGTAATGGATAAGGTGCTTAGGGTTAATACCATATACACCAATCGGACAGACGGGTATGGTATCTATGGTGGTTTATTGTTTCTGGGCATATTTTTTGCAATACAATTTCTATCCGCCACTGTATTGATTATATATTTCAAACAAATTTCTGAAGGATATGACGATAACAGTAGATTTATTATTATGCAAAATGTAGGTATGGATGAAAAAGAAGTCAAGAACACCATTAACAAACAGATATTGTTAGTGTTTTTCCTGCCACTTGCTGGTGCCTTAGTACATGTGGCGTTTGCAAGACAGATGATTATCAAGTTATTAGGTGTATTTAGCCTCTTTAATACCAGTTTAACTACATGGTGTATGATCATTACCAGTCTTGTATTTACAATCTGTTATATTATTTTCTATCAGCAAACTGCCAGAGTGTATTATAAGTTAGTTAAGAGATAGGGTCGCACATTTTTTGTTTTCTGCATATGATACTTTAAGCGGCTTTTGTTTAAAGGAGATGATAGATATGGGATATATCAGATTAAGATCTGATAATAAGCCGTCTGATCACTTAAATCATGTGCATGAAGTTAAAGGTTATGTTAGGATGGGTAAAGAAAATCACCATCATCATTATGACTTTATAACAGGAAGGGCAATTCCTATTAATGATAAAGAACATGTCCACGAAGTTTATTATAGAACGGACTTGGGAGATGGACATTACCATGAATTTTCAGGTAAAACTTTGGGTGCAGTAGAAATTGGAGACAGACATATTCATTATATAGAGGATAATACAACAAAAAATGCAGGTCATAGCCATGAATTTTTGCTTGTAACTTATATTGATAATCCGACTAAGAATTAATAGTAAAGCATGTTATAAAAAAATATATTTTAGTTGAAAAAACCGAATGCCTTACATTTTAAGGATCGGTTTTTTTGTTTTTAAAAATTTAAAATAGTTGACATTTCTCGAAAAGAAAGTTAATATAGT
>DALYNO010000559.1:0-2626 GCA_031975295.1 Anaerocolumna sp.
TTTTAGATAAGATAACCTAATGAGAGGGAAAGGATATACAAATGAAGGAGTATAATAGATTGGTAAGAGATTTTATACCACAAATGATTGAAGTGAATGATAATATTGTATTTTATCATATATTATCCAGGGTAGAGTATATAGATGAATTGGATAAAAAGCTAAAGGAAGAAGTTGTGGAATACCAATAAAAGCCTTGGTTATTCTGGAAGTTTTAATGGCTACCTGTAAGGCAAGAGGATACTCTGAGGAAGGGTTGAAAAAGATTAAAATTGAGGACTTGAGAGTGATAACTTTCATGTCCTTTTTAAATAAAGAAACGAAAGTGCTCATTTTACACATAGATGATGGAGTAAGTTTCCCAAGTGCCGATATAAATAATACATCAAAAAACAACTACTGCAACTTCTGTCAGTCTATGCTATAATAACAATAGTGACAAAGTTTTCACAATAAGCAGCATAAACATGAAAGTTGAGGCGAATGTAATGGGACTAAATGATACACCATCAGCGGATCGTATACACATTGGATTCTTTGGTAAGAGAAATGCAGGAAAATCCAGTATTGTTAATGCAGTGACAGGTCAGGAACTGGCAGTGGTTTCTGATGTAAAAGGAACAACAACAGACCCGGTTTATAAAGCTATGGAACTATTACCTTTAGGGCCGGTTATGATAATAGATACGCCTGGAATTGATGATGAGGGTGCCCTTGGCGACCTTAGAGTTAAGAAAACAAAACAAGTATTAAATAAAACGGATATTGCTATCCTCGTCGTTGATGCCACACTTGGGCAGACTGGTTCAGAAAAAGAATTAACCCGGTTATTTCAGGAAAAGAATATGGAGTATATCGTAGTTTACAACAAATTAGATTTACTTCATGAAACGACTACACCTTTGGAAAATGAAATCTATGTAAGTGCCAATGAAAAAACTAATATAGAAGAGTTAAAAAATAAAATAGCAGAAAAAGTACCAAAGGATAATAATAAGTTTAGAATTGTTGGGGATTTGCTTTCGCCCTCAGATTTTGTTGTACTGGTTACCCCTATAGATAAGGCAGCACCAAAGGGGAGATTGATTTTACCACAGCAACAAACCATAAGAGATATATTAGAATCAGATGCTACAGCGATTGTGGTGAAAGAACATGAATTAAAGGAAACCCTAGGAAATCTTGGTAAAAAACCAAAATTAGTTATTACTGACAGTCAGGTATTTGCTAAGGTATCAGCAGATACCCCACATGATATTTTACTTACTTCTTTTTCCATTCTTTTTGCCAGATATAAGGGATTATTAGAAGAAGCTGTAAAAGGAGCAGCAGCCCTGGAGGGTGTGGAGGATGGGGATACCATTCTAATATCAGAAGGCTGTACCCATCACAGACAGTGTGATGATATCGGACAAGTAAAGCTGCCTCGATGGATTAAGAACTATACCGGAAAGCAGATTAATTTTGAGTTTACATCTGGTGGTCACTTCTTTGAGGATTTGACGAAATACAAATTAATTGTTCATTGCGGTGGTTGTATGCTTACGGAAAGAGAAGTAAAATTTCGTATGAGCTGTGCAAAGGATCAACAGATTCCAATCACCAATTATGGTATATTAATAGCTTATATGCAAGGTATCCTGAAAAGAAGCCTTAAAGTATTTCCACACATCTTAGCAGAATTAGAGGAGTAGATCTATGAGGGTAGAGAAAGATAAGATTGGGGAAATGTATTTAGAGGATTCTGCACTTTATGGAATCCAAAGTGCCAGAGCCAGAGAAAATTTTAGATTGAATTATAAAAAAACGAATCTGCACCTTATTTATGCTATAGTGAAAATAAAATGGGCCGCTGCCAAAACATATATAAAGCTGAATACAGACATTGAAAAATATAAAGTAATTCTGGAAGCCTGTGACACCATATTAGCAGGAAAGGCTGACCAGGAATTTGTAGTAGACGCCCTGCAAGGTGGGGCAGGAACATCTACAAATATGAATGTAAATGAGGTCATTGCGAATATAGGTCTTAAGAGAATGGGGAGAAATCCAGGGGAATACCAGTATCTCCATCCCCTAGATGATGTAAACAGAGGGCAGTCCACCAATGATGTATATCCGACGGCTCTTCGTATTGCAGCCATAGATTTATTAAGAAGTTTAAGTGATTCTTGTGCTAAGTTACAGCAGTCTCTCCAGGAGAAGGAGAATGCATTTGAACATATTAAGAAGTTAGGCCGTACTGAACTTATGGATGCCATACCCATTACTTTAGGTATGGAATTTGGCTCCTATGCCCAAGCCATAGCAAGAGATAGATGGCGAATCTATAAAGTTGAAGAGAGGTTGAGACAAGTTAATCTTGGGGGTACTGCGGTGGGCTCTGCACTTCATGCTGACAGGAAATATCGATTTGGTATAATAGAAGCGTTAAGAGAAATAACGGATATGGGTCTTGCTATAGCTGAATATCCAATGGATATCACCCAGAACAATGATGTATTCGTTGAGGTATCAGGGTTACTTAAGGCACTTGCTGTTAATTTAATGAAGATTTCAAACGATTTCAGATTAATGAATTCAGGTCCCAACGGAGGATTTGGAGAAATTAAGTTAGCACCTATGC
>DALYNO010000560.1:0-2610 GCA_031975295.1 Anaerocolumna sp.
AGGTGCAGGAGAAATAATAATAAATAATTTATCTGCTGTAAATGCAAAATTTAATTGTTCTATGGGAAGTATATCTGTAAAAGGTAATTTAAAAGGAATGAATTCAGCCATATGTTCCATGGGTACAATTGATTTAAATTTGGAAGGAAAGCAAGAAGATTATAATTATTCCGGAAAATGCAGTATGGGTACAGTATCTATTAATAAAAGTAATTATACAGGGTTAAATCAGAATATTGAAAAAGATAATGATGCGGACAACGAAATTAATATTAATTGTAGTGTTGGAACTGTGAATTTAAAATTATCGGAATAGTTCTGAGAACTTATTTTACAAAGGTAGAAAGGAGATTTATCTATGAAAAGATTATACAGATCAAGTAATAATGCTATGATAGCAGGTGTATGTGGGGGGATTGCAGAGTACTTTGATATTGACCCTACTTTAGTTAGACTAATATTTGTAATTGCAACTTTATCTGGCGTATCAGTGCTGCTATATATTATTGCAATATTCATTATACCAAAGGATTATAACCATTAAGCACTTGGTAACATCTTATGGAAGAAAACTTTAAGGTTTTTATTAAAATCAGGCCTTATAGCGTAGTAGTTTTTACTGCTACGCTATTTTAATTATATAGGAAAATTTTCGAATTTCTATACAATTAAAATCCCTACCGGAAGGAATGCACATGACGCACCCATGAAAAGATTATCACTTGCGTGACAGTGGGCCAGCCAGAGAATGTGCGCTGTACATACATTGTACTATTCATTTATGGTCACATGTGACTTGGCATTTATATAAGAAAAGTAACTTTTGTATTTATAAAGATATTTACATATAAGACTAATTATGGTAGAGTATTTAAAAGTGAGATTTGGATAGAATAGATTTACAATGAGGAACTTGACTGGAGGATATATGAACAAAATTATTGAAAATATTGCAGAAGAGCTAATGAGTGCTTTTGAGACCTGTGGCTATGAGAAAAAGTTTGGAACAGTTACATTGTCTAACAGACCAGATTTATGCCAATATCAATGCAATGGTGCTTTAAGTGCTGCAAAATTATATAAAAAGGCACCTTTACAAATTGCAGGAGAAGTAGTAAATGCCTTAAAGGAAAGTACATCTTTTGATAAAATTGAAGCAGTTGCGCCTGGATTTATTAATATATCACTAAAAAGTGAATATGTTGCAACCTATTTAAATGCAATGACAGAACAGGGAAGATTAGGTTGTGACAAGACTATAAATCCTAAAACCCTAGTGATAGATTATGGCGGACCCAATGTTGCGAAACCTCTTCATGTAGGACATTTACGATCAGCCGTTATCGGTGAAAGTATAAAAAGAATCAGCAGATATTTGGGACATCATGTAATTGGGGATGTTCATTTAGGAGATTGGGGCCTTCAGATGGGCCTTATCATTACAGAATTAAAGAAACGTAGTCCAGAACTTGTTTATTTTGATGAAAGTTACGAAGGAGAATATCCTGACAAATCTCCTCTTACAATTTCTGAATTAGAGGAAATATATCCATATGCCAATGAGTATTCTAAGTCCCATCCAGAATTTAAAGAAGAAGCCAAGAATACAACCTTTCTTTTACAAAGTGGCAGAAGAGGCTATGTAGCACTATGGAATCATATCTTAAATGTTTCAATTAATGATTTAAAGAAGAATTACGATAAGTTATTGGTTGATTTTGATTTGTGGAAAAAAGAAAGTGATGCCCAAGCCTATATACCAGACATGGTTAAATATCTAAAAGATGGTGGTTTTACAAGAATTAGTGACGGGGCCTTAGTGGTTGATGTTAAGGAAGAAACTGACACAAAAGAATTTCCTCCTTGTATGATTTTAAAATCAGATGGTGCAACTTTATATAACACAACAGATCTTGCAACTATGGTAGAGAGAATGGAGTTGTTTCACCCAGATGAAATCTTATATGTAGTGGATAAACGACAAGAATTATATTTTGAAACAGTTTTTCGTTGTGCTAAAAAAACGAATCTGGTTTCAGACAATGTGAAACTGACATTTCTAGGTTTTGGTACCATGAATGGTAAAGATGGCAAACCATTTAAAACAAGAGATGGTGGTGTTATGAGACTTGAAAATCTCATTTCAAATATCAATGATGCAGTGCTTGACAAAATGATGGAAAACAGAGATATGCCAAAAGAAGAAGCAGCAGCAATTTCAGCAAAAGTAGGGCTTGCAGCTTTAAAATATGGTGATTTATCTAACCAAGCATCTAAAGATTACATTTTCGATCTGGATAGATTTATATCTTTTGAAGGTAATACCGGTCCATATTTACTATATACAATTGTACGTATAAAATCTATCATACAAAAGTATAATGATTTAACTGGAAACATCAATACAGTCAGCAAAATAGCACCTTCCCAGATACCAAGTGAAATAAATCTCATGCTTATGGCATCCAGATTTAATGAAATTGTAGAACTAAGTTATGCAGAATATGCACCTCATAAGATTTGCCAGTATATCTATGAATTAGCTAATGCTTTTAATAGTTTCTATCATGAAAATAAGATTATAAGTGAAGAAGATAAAGAAAAACAGAT
>DALYNO010000561.1:0-2598 GCA_031975295.1 Anaerocolumna sp.
ACCCGGCGGTATTGTTGCATTCATTACGACGAAAGGAACACTTGATAAAAGTAATCCTACTGTTAGAAAATATCTTGCAGAAAGAGCGGAACTCATCGGTGCTATTCGACTTCCTAATACAGCATTTCATGATAATGCAGGTACTGATGTTACAGCAGATATTCTTTTCCTTCAAAAGAGAGAAAGAACAATGTCTGTAGAACCGGATTGGGTGCATTTAGGTTATACGGAGAATGGGATTGCAATAAATTCTTATTTCGTAGAGCATCCCGATATGATGCTTGGAGCAATGGAATACGATAACCGCATGTTTGGCGAGGGAAGTAAGTATACAGCCTGTGTTAACCATGACGATAACTTTAATCTATATGAGGCGTTACAGCGTGCTGTGAAAAAACTTACTGCCACGATTCCAGAGTTAGAACTATTAGAAAATATGGATAATCAACAGAAAGATATTATTCCGGCAAATCCCGAAGTTAGAAATTTCACTTATACCTTTATGGATGGGAAACTTTATTTCAGAGAAAATTCCCAGATGTACCGTAAGGAGGTGAGTGTAAACATGGAAGAACGTATTAAGGCTATGGATAATATTCGAGCAGTAACCAGAGAATTAATAGAGATACAGACGCAAGGGTGCAGTGAGCAGGAATTAGCTGAAAAGCAGAAGGTCTTGAATGAAAGGTATGATGTATTTGCTAAGAAATACGGTTATATTACGGAAAGAGAAAATAGTAGAGCCTTTCGTAATGATGCGGATTATCCGCTAATTTGTTCCTTGGAGGTAGTTGATGAAGACGGAATTGTAAAGAAAGCAGATATGTTTTACAAACAGACGATTAAGCCGAAGGTGCAGATTGAAAGAGTAGAGACTGCGGTGGAAGCATTAAATGTTTCCATGAATGAATATGGAAGTGTAAATATTCCTTTTATGCTTAGTATCTATCATCCAGATGTTTCAAAAGCGATGGCTGAACTTCCAGAAGGAAGCAGCTTATCAGAGCACGCAAGAGCAGAGCTTGAACGAGGCATTATGATTGAAGAATTAAAAGGCATTATCTATCTAAATCCTATGGCTTACAATGAGAATAACTTTAATGCAGGGTGGGAGAGTGCTGATGAATATTTATCAGGTAATGTAAGGGATAAATTTCGAATAGCAAAAGCATTTGCAGAAAATGATCCGGAATTGTTTGGAGTAAATGCAAAAGCATTAGAACAGGTACAACCAGTTAATTTGGATGCTTCTGAGATTGATGTAAGAATAGGAAGTACCTGGATTGAATCAGAGGATTACGAACAATTTATTTATGAACTGCTAAACACTCCAAGGAGAGCGAGGGCGGTCAGAAGCCAGTATTATAATTCTGGAATTCAGCTTCATTTGAACAAATATACAATGGAATGGTTTGTTGAGAATAAATCAATGGATAAGCATTCTGTGGCAGCTACCAAGACTTATGGTACTGGCCGCATGGATGCTTATTCTATTTTTGAACAGACATTGAATCTTAAGACGGTAACAGTTAAGGATCGTGTAGAGGATGGGGATGGAAAATATCATTATGTTGTGAATAAGAATGAGACAATGCTTGCAAGGGAAAAACAGAATCAGATCAAAGAAGCCTTTAAGGAATGGATTTTTAAGGATCCTGAGCGCAGAGCAAAGTATGTAGAGTATTATAATGAAACCTTTAATAACAGCAGGCTTCGTGAATATGATGGCTCTCATTTGCAGTTTCCTGGTATGAATCCAGAGATTGTACTAAAACCACATCAGAGAAATGCAGTAGCAAGAATTTTAATGGGTGGAAATACCTTACTTGCGCATTGTGTTGGTGCTGGGAAGTCCTTTGAAATGATGGCAGCATGTATGGAACAAAAACGACTTGGACTTGCCAATAAGACAGTAATGGTGGTTCCAAAATCTCTAATAGGACAAACAGCCGGAGAGTTTTTAAGACTTTATCCGTCTGCTAATATTTTGGTAGCAACAGAACGGGACTTTGAGAAGAGTAAGAGAAAGCAGTTTATCTCAAGAATAGCAACGGGAGATTATGATTGTATTATTATGTCTCATTCTCAGTTTGAGAAGGTGCCAATTTCAGCGGAACGGAAAGAGCGTATGATAAATGAGCAGATAGAAGAGATGTCGTATGCAATTGAAGATGCAAAGAGAGCAAATAGTGAGCGATGGACTGTGAAACAGATGGAATCCATGAAGAAGAAATTAGAAGAGCAGCTACGAACTCTTACTGATGAAAGCAGAAAAGATGATCTGATTACCTTTGAAGAATTAGGAATCGATTCCATCATGGTGGATGAAGCACATGGGTATAAGAACCTTGCTATTTTTTCTAAGATGAACAATGTATCTGGCATTTCAAGTTCTGGGGCTAAGAAATCTACGGATATGCAGCTCAAATGTCAGTATATTAGTGAAATCAGTGATGGCAGGGGCGTCGTGTTTGCAACAGGAACTCCAATTAGTAATACAATGTGCGAAATGTATGTTATGCAATCATATTTGCAAAAGAATACTTTAGAGAGAATGGGTATTTATCATTTTGATTCCTGGGCATCAAACTTTGGAGA
>DALYNO010000562.1:0-2591 GCA_031975295.1 Anaerocolumna sp.
TCTCTAGTTCTTTACTTTGTTTTTCTATTTTTTTGTTAGAATCCATCAAGGCTTTTGTTCGTTGGAGTACCAATTTATCCAAATATGAATTTAGTACCATAAGTTCAGCTGTTACTGTTTCCACATGTTCAAGAGAACCTGAGAATTTCTTTGCTAACAGGAAAGAGTTGGTAAAAGCAAATATTAATTGTCCTAAGGATATAAGATTGCCTGTTCTGATAAAAATTCTTAGAAAAGGATGCTCCATATCATTCATCCATGTACTGACAAAAATAATATCATTCATGGTAGTTAATAACACAGCCAATGCACCTATAATGATCAGCCAGCTATCTTTTTCCTTATTGACATATAGTTTTATTAATATAAGGAATATATATACAATAACAACCATAGACCAGACTTGGTATATAGGGTTAGCTACTGTAAAAATCCTGGCAGGAGTAAAAATGGTTAATATACTAAATACCACGCCAAAAATTTGGGCTAATTTTATCATATACAAATGAAAGTATTGGGGGTAGATTGACAAAAAAAACATTAATATTAACGGCACTCCAATATGATAGGTCAGTGTCAATAGCTTATGGGCAAGTTCCCAACTAAAATCAGGGTATAAGTTGAATAAAAAGCATTCTCCCACCAGTAACGTTCTAAATCCAATTAACATGCAAAATGCTCCAAAATATAGTGCAGAGGTATTTTTTTTTCTAAAAAAGTATAAGGCAAGGTGGTATATACCAATAGATATTAAACTACTAAATAATAAGATATTTTGCCCTATATTTTTGTATTTTAAATCTAGGATTTGCTTTTCATTGCCAAGCTTTATACTTTCTAACATTCCCCCGCTGCGATGATAAAAATTGGAAATCTGTACAATGATTTCGTTGCTTCCTTTTTGTGCATCAAAACCAGCTACCTGAGGAAGATGCTGAGGTACCATGGTATCTCTGGTTTTACCTACTGTTCCCGCCTTGGCAATTAATTCTCCATTGACCCATAGTTTGTATGCGGATCGAATTCTTGGAATCTTTAAAGCCATTCTTTCACTATTGGCTAGGATAACAGAAATTCGATAGGTAGCATAACCATTTCCTGCTATTTTGCCCTTCTCTGTTACATAACGATTCCAACTACGGGGTATTACAATATTACCTGTTTTGAGTCCCTTATCCATATCACCAGGCTCTAAGAGTTGCATCCAGTAAAACTCCCACTCACCATCTAATTGTGTTAGGTCCTTTTCAAAATCCAACAGGGTTAAATCTAAAATTCCTTTTTCGCCCTTTAGATTAGTCTTTGGCAATTGGTGGGAGGCCCCAGTCAAAACCATTACTATTATATATGATATAATAATTATAAGTACTTTACGCTTAAACATTAGCAAGTATTAACCTTTCTATGAAAGCAGGTGTCAAATCAGGTGACTGTGATAGTTACTATCGTACCACGGTGCTCGTTACTCTTTACATCCAACTGCGCATTTTTCCATCCTTTTATTCGCCTGCTCACATTTGAGAATCCAACCCCAGCATTATATTCCGTGTTCATTAATAGCTGAACCTTTTCTTCTGACATTCCAATACCCGTATCTTTTACTGCAATAATTATGGCTCCATTGTTTTCCTTAACCGATATAAATACGGTCCCTCCCTCGCTTTTTCTACACAGCCCGTGTTTTATAGAATTCTCTACCAAAGGTTGTATACAAAAAGGTGGAATTTCCATATTCAAAAGTACTGGTGCTATATCATAGACCACTTTTATCTTATCACCAAAACGTGCCTTTTCTATTTCTACATAGGCTTGTATTACTTCTATTTCTCTCTTTAACGGAATTCTTGAAAGCTTACTGTCTATGTCAAATGTCAGTCTCAAATATTTACTGAAATTCACTAAAAGTTCTGCCGCCTTTTCACTATCTGTATAACAAAAAGAAGTAATAGTATTCAGAGCATTATATATGAAATGAGGCCTTATTTGTGCTTGTAAAAATGCAAGTTCACTTTTAACAGCATCTTCCGTTAATGAATTTAATGTGGTAAGGGTTCTAACTTTTACATTTTGTATCATTTCACTCACATCTGCATCTTGTAATTTTTGATTAATTAAGACTTTTACTCTGGAGATTATATCATTTTCATGTATTGGTTTGAGGAAAAAATCATTGGCTCCCGTTTTCATAACCAGATCTAGTTTATCATTGTAATTATCCTCAGTTGAAATTAGTATTGGTAATTCTATAATAGAGTATTTTTCTCTTATTTTCCTGCATAGATCAACCCCAGACGGTTCCGTTATGCATAAATCCAATACAATCAAATCAATTTTCTTCTCTTTTATTATCTTCAGGGCGTCTTCCCCGGAAAAAGCAGTGAATACAACATATCCTTCTTTTTTTAATATATCAGATGTTGTTTGAAGATTTGATTCCTTTACATGGACGATTAATATTGTTTGCTTTGTTTTCCCACTACCTCTTAAATCCAAAAAATTTAACAATGCTCGTCCAACAGAATTTAATTTTACACTATATACTCTGCTTTTTATGCTATTCCATGCAGATTTTACTTTTATACCATTCAAAG
>DALYNO010000563.1:0-2584 GCA_031975295.1 Anaerocolumna sp.
AATCAAGCTTTATCCCATGCAGAGTAAGCGATAGTATACTATTCTGTATGGGTAAATAGAATACTATCTGCGCAACTCTGCACTTTATTTATTCATTATCATAAATAAGGAGCGGATA
The DNA here is from genome assembly GCA_031975295.1 of Anaerocolumna sp. Taxonomy (GTDB): domain Bacteria; phylum Bacillota; class Clostridia; order Lachnospirales; family Lachnospiraceae; genus Anaerocolumna. Next base: position 119 of record DALYNO010000563.1, read on the forward strand.
GAATGAAATATAAAAATGCAGCAGAAGTATTACCGAAGTATCTCTTAATGGAAATTCAAAGACATATAAGCGGTGAAATATTATATATTCCCACTAGTGAAAAGCATGTAAAGTGGGGAGAAAAAAATGGTTCAAAATTATACTACGAAAATAGAAATAAAGAAATTAAGCAACTGTATCAATCTGGTTATACCATGGAGGAAATAGGTATAGAGTTTGGCTTGGCATTTGAAACAGTTCGAAAGATTATTTATAAACTATGAAAGTACTGGTACCATTCATTGTCTTAAACTTAAGGTAAAGATTAAGTATAGATAAAGTTGGAATTTAGAATATACGCCTATTATTATATAATGCTATATAACAGTATTAAAAAAGTCTGAGTAAGAATACCCTGAAAATAATAGTTTAAGGGATTAATACTGGCAGAGAGAAGGGGGTATATTTTAATGGATGATAACACAAGACAGAAGTTATTGCATAAGAACGAGAATATGATCAATATGGTAATAGAACGTGCTAAGAGAGATTTTCCTGATGAGATAGCTATTATTGGACTTACTGGTTCATTTAGTACGGAAGACTATCATGAAAAGAGCGATCTTGATCTTATTATAATAAATAATACCAATGAAGGTTGGGGTATAGCAAAGTGTTTTATTCTAGAAGATGTGGGATATGACCTATATTGTACGCCCTGGGAACCAAGTATAGAAGACAAAGCAACACTAAAAAATCCAGGAGTTTCCTGTCTGGTTGATTTACATATCTTGTATTGTGCTGATCAAAAGTATATGGATAAATGGAATGCCTATAAAAAAAGAGCACTGGATGCTTTAGCTCAGCCTATCGGTAAGGAATGTATTGCAAGGGCAAAAGACCATATTAATAAAGCAAAACAAGAGTTTGCAAATGTTATGCTTTTGGAAGATTTAGGAGGAGTAAGAAATGCTTCTTGTAATGTTTTATATAATTTGGTAAATGCACTTACTAACTTAAATAATACCTATTTTAAACGTGGTGTAAAACGATATTTAGAAGAGATATGCTCTTATGAATATGTTCCGCATCATGTTGAAGCATTGTATATGGCTATGGTTAATGGGAAAAGCATAGAAGCTATCCGTAGTTCTGCCCATAATTTTCTCAAAGCGATGGTTGAATTATACGAAGCAATGTATGAGAAGTTTGTAGAAAAACCAATACCTACTTATGAAAATCTTACTGGTACCTATGAGGAGCTATGGTGTAACTATCGCAACAAGGTACTACAATGTGTGGTTTCAGGAGATAAATCCTACGCATATCATGTAGCCATGGGAGCTCAGCACTTTCTGGATGAAATGACAGAGGATAGGGGTACGATAAAAATTGATTTGTTACAGCATTTTGATTCTGATAATCTTGGTTTATTTAAAGATAAATTTCTGGAAGCAATGGAGAAATATCTGGAAGAATACACGAAGGTTGGAAAAAATGTTGTTAAGTACGAAACCTTTGATGAATTATACAGAGATTTTATGTAAAAGAACCGATTCCTTCTGTAGAATATACAAAAGGAGAGGAAGTTTAAACATTCTAACCTGTGCTTGAAGATAAAAGCTAAAACTGAAGAATTTTAATGGGATGTCATCAGGTATACATAACTGGACCTGATGACATCCCTTTTACTATGGTATACTTATAAATGGGACAATAGGCTTGGGAACTATAATATTTTTAAGTGAATCCAGTTTATCATCCTTATCATAGGCAGCAATTAAATGAGCCAATATATTGGCATAGGCTTTCGCGCCTCTTAGCTGTAAGTGGGTATTATCTGATAAGCCTTCTTTATAATCTCCTTCCGGGTACTCATTTGGTTCCAGCCACATAAATAATTCTTTACTCTCTTCTACACCATACCTATTAAGATAATCTGTTGTATATTTACCTAAATCAAGAACTGGAATATTATGTTTCTTGCCTAAGTGCATCATGACTTCTCTATACCCATTAAAACTAATAGAAAAGTTGCCGGTCTCATCGGGGTTTCTTCTGGCTACAGGTGTAACAAGTACACAGGTAACATTTTTTTCTCTGCATGAATTCATGTAGGGGGTAATGTAACTGGGAAAATCTTCTACGGATACATAGCGATTAGGTCTTTCAATGGTAGCATCATTATGACCAAATTGAACAAATAGAAAATCAGTTGGTTCAATTACTTCCAGTAATTCCTCCAATTTACCTTCTTCAATAAAAGACCTGGAGCTGCGACCGCCGATTGCTCTGTTTTCTATTATAATAGAGTCACTCTCGTAACATCTTGCCTGCTCATAGGAGCAGTTTGGAACATGCCAATCATTATAATGCTCGCCTCCTTTAAAATACTCAATTAAAACTTGTCCCCAACGAGTCTGAGGATACGTTGATTTTCCATAACTTTGTACAGTTGAATCTGAAGCTAATAAAATCTTTGGTTTT
>DALYNO010000564.1:0-2576 GCA_031975295.1 Anaerocolumna sp.
AGTAATTATTTTAGTAGAATCTTTAGAAAGCAGATGGGTATTACCCCAACCCAATATAGAGTTGAAACATCTTTAAAATGAGTAGTTTCTATTCCTATGGATTGCAATATGGACAAGGAAATGCACCTTCTAGCGCACATTCTTCTTTTGTATAATACCAATTTTCTTGCCCGTTTACGGTAAGATAACGACAGTTCTCCTTGTGATAATATTTTATACTATTCAAATTTTTTATGTAATAAAGGTGTGATTTTGTTATCCTTGCTCCTCCAAATGCATAACGGTTATAGGTATCAAGACTACCTGCGTTGTAAGGATAATTTTGAAATATCACAAACATGCTTATATCATCAATAGTTCTATACCAATCTGCCCTATCAATGATCGGTAACCAAAACTGATAGGTAATACCAAATTGAGAAGCCATATGATTGTATTTATTTATATAATAATTCATCTTAACTTCTATTGCATGAATAATTGCTGTACGTCTAATGCTATCAAATATATCTTTCTTAGCCATTATTGACTCTGTATATATTGTCCCTAATTCTTTGTAATTACCTGTTATGAATTCTTGTGTATCCTTGTTATATAAGGTAACCATATCACCAAGGGTAAATTTATAGATAAACCCATTGTCTTCGTAAATATAGGGGTACTTTTCGCTCCATCTATCTCCAAGTACTACTTCCCCTTGCTCAACATACTGATCCATATAATAAATATAAAATCCATTTTCATCAGTTATTAATATAATTGGTATATACTCTCTTAATCTTCTTTGTAGTATGCCATTATCCATCACTCCAAAATTAGCATATAGTGAATTAAAGAATTGATCTACTGCTTTTTCTTTATTAAGAACTATATTCCTTTTACTATCCACTTCAACCAAGTCCATGGTACCATCATCAACAGAACTGTCTAATGCCTTGTTATATTCTACTGTTTTACTATAAATCCCGGTTAAATGATTTATTCTAGTATTTATAGCTGTAATTATGGATACTTCCAGAATGATAAACAAAATACATAAATTAGTTAATTTCATCCCGTATCATCCCTCCATAAGTAACTACAATCTGGGTATCTTCTATATCTCTTGATAGTATGCTCTCCATAATGGAAACCGCTGTTGTCTTATTTCTATTAGATACTCGAATGGATATGTAATCGCCTCTATTAAAGTTATAGTCTTCGTTATTATCAAAGGCTTCCAATATCTCTTCCTCATAAGTATTATAAAAATATACATGAAAGTCTTGTAAAATATCATTTGTATTTACATCTACAAGGGGTTCAACCCTTTTGTGGCTATGGGTAATCTCAATTCGATACAAATTACCTGTTTTATCAATGGCTTTTATATAGGACTCGTACATTCTCTTACTTATATAACCAGAATTTTTAATATTATCTACTAATTTAGTAGTCTCCTTGGAAATATATAGCAAAGAAATGAAATCTTGTTTTTGTGCCATATATAGCAAAGGCGTAATAAATAAAAGAATTACAGCTAAAAAAATTGCAACTAATTTACTAAAGGATTCCATGATACCCTTCTTTCTTCATATAACTATTACGTAATACTGACTATTCTATTGTAGAATAAATAATCTTAGCGATAATTCCCTTGGTATTTAGCTCATACCTTTTGCTATAACGCCCTTCATCAATCCTTGTAAAATCAAAAGTCTGAGGACTATGTATGTCTTTCTTTATTTCGATATGATTTACTATAATATCGCAGGATAGTTCACTCATTAAAATTCCAATAACTTCTGCATATGGCACCACCCCATGGTCAATCTCTTCCAAGTGATGCATATACAGTACTTCCTGGCTACTAATTGATCTATTCAAAGTAGAAATGGTATTATGTAAGATACTATTCTCCATTATCAAAATTGAAATTGCCATACAGAAAATAAGTACGCCGGATATTCTTTCTAAAAATGTAAAACTACTTTCCATAATTTATTTTTGATTAAAGGATATGCCTATTATAGTATCATTCGCATCCCTTAGTATGGCACCAGTAAATTGAGCTTTTTGATTAATGTAAAAAGCACTGGTTATTGTTTGGGTATCCTTAACAGAGGCATTGCTCACTGTTCCTATATCTGTATCACTTGATGTAAGCAGCCTGTTATAGTACACTACAGACTTCTTAGTAGAGACTTTAACTGAAATATCCTCGTTCTTAAATTTGTTAATAGCATTGACTACTTCACTTCCGGTAACGTCAAGCCCATCATACATAACCTTATCCGATTCTGAGAATTCTTTATTCATCCGACTAATTTGACCTGTCCCATTGGTAGCAGCTGCATTTGCTTCTCTGCTTATATAGAATCCCAAACCTACAATTAAACAAGTTATAATTACTCCTGCTGCTAGAATTAAACCTTTTAAAGAATTATCCATAATTTTCACTCCTTCTTTTATTAACTTTCTTCCTGTTTTCTCATATTTCATGCTTCTTTCTTCTTTTTGTTAACACTTCTTATGCTTGTTCCATATTCTTACTTCTTATGCTTGTTTCATATTCTTGCTTCTTATGCTTGTTTCAT
>DALYNO010000565.1:0-2572 GCA_031975295.1 Anaerocolumna sp.
AACTTTATGACAATATCTTAGATGCTTTTGAGAAGGCAAAGTGTGCAGATAAAACGGAAGAAGTGAAGAGCCAGGAAGGAACAGAAATGCCTAGTTTTTCAGTTTCAGTAACTCCATTTGAAAGAGAAGGAAGTAATATTCGAGGATTAGCACGCATTTATTTCGAAGATTGCTTTATTGTAAATAATGTGTCCATTCTTCAAGGAAAAGAAGAGAGTTTATTTATTGCAATGCCATCTTATCGTACAAAACAGGTGGATGAGAATCAGAAGCCGGTCTATCAGGATGTTTGTTATCCGGTAACAAAAGAGTTTCGTGAGAAATTATATGGGGAATTAATATCTTCATATCAGGAGGCAAAGGATAAGGTGGAAACTGTGACACAGGTGCAGGCACAAGGTAAGGTGGCAGTGAGTGTTGGACAACCGGATAGAGAGACACCTTTTCACTAAAGGATACTTATGACTTTGGCGGTGCGAAAGCATCGCCTCATATAGAATGGAGGAAAGTTATATGGAGAAAATGAATACTACATTGACACAGGATGAGATTGTAATGGAGCTAATTAGGCTTTTGAAAGAAAATCAGATAAAGGATAAAGCAAATGATATCTTGGAATCAGCAATTTATGTAGATGGACTTGAGAAAAAGTTAGATCAAGTTGTTACAGAATTAAATGCTGTAAAAAAGAATATTGTTGATTTGCAGGAACAGCAGATGATGAAATCTATCAAGGCACAATTAGCAATCGCATCGGAACGAATGGAAGCTTTTTGCAACAGCATGAAAGAGCAGTTGTTCGAAGTAAAGACGGAATTTAAGGAGAAAGCTACATCTATTGTTACAGAAGTCAAGGCAAAGGGAAAAGAAGCCTTAAATCGTGTCTCTGAATTTTTAGGGGTAAAAGAAAAACTTGAAAAGCTTCGTATAAATGTAAGGGAAGCAGGTATTGAAATTGATAAGACTATTGCCAAGATTGATCATTTGGGGAAAGATATCAGGGAATCAAGTAGAACAGTCTCTAATGCTTTTCGTACTTTTGCTGATAAAGAAAAGGTAGATTATTCTGAGGTAGAACGATCATTTTCTAAAACTGAGGTGATTAAGAAACCTTGGGAATGGAAAAGAAGGATGTTTGCAGGTATGGAACTTCGATTAGATGCTACCATTGATAAATTAGATAATCTTTCAAAAGATATCTTGCTCAGCAAAACCGAGAATTATTCGTTTGAAAAAGTGAATGAAGTGGTGTGTTCGCCTGGAGTAATTCCGATGGTAGCTGAAAATATGGGAACTCAGTATGGAAGTGAAGCATTTGAGGTATTTCAGAAACAGTTTGTAAATAAAGAGGCTAGTGATCAGATATTGAATTCAACTTTTACAAAAGATGGTATAACAAGATAGCCAATGTGGGCGGTGTGTATATAAGCATACCGCCCTTTTTTAATATATAAAAACTATGGCAAAATAATAAATTGAAGAATGAGTAAATAAAACTTAAACAACATATTGACAAATATCGATATGAAGAATATAATAACATTAGATTGATGAATATCGATATATGAAATTAAGGAAGGTGCTTAAATATGAAAGCGATTTGGGATTTTTTTCAGAACCAGATACTTGGTATGAAATGGTTAAATGCATTAATAGGAGATGGACTGTCCGCATTAGGACTTGATATTTCTTCAAGGTTAGGAGGAAGTATTCAATTTTTCCTTTATGATACGATTAAAATATTGGTTCTGTTATCTGTACTAATTTTTATCATATCCTATATACAAAGTTATTTTCCACCGGAAAGAACAAAAAAAATACTTGGCAGGTTTCATGGAATAAAGGCAAATATTTTAAGTGCCTTATTAGGAACGATAACACCGTTTTGTAGTTGTTCCTCGATTCCACTTTTTATTGGATTTACCAATGCAGGTCTTCCAGTAGGAGTAACTTTTTCGTTTTTAATTTCTTCACCACTTGTTGATCTTGGCGCATTAGTATTATTAATGAGTATTTTTGGTGCAAAAATTGCATTAGCTTATGTTATCGTAGGGCTTATACTTGCAGTAGTTGGTGGAACAATTATTGACAAATTAGGAATGGAAGACTATGTTGTAAAATTTATAAATCCAGGTGCAACGATTGATATAGAAGAACCCGATTTATCAAGAAAAGACAGAATGATTTATGCAAGAGAACAGGTTATGGAAACTGTTAAAAAAGTAATTCTTTATGTTTTAATCGGAGTTGGAATTGGAGCTTTAATCCATAACTGGATTCCAGAATCTTTCATTCAAAAAGTTCTTGGTGAAAATAATCCGTTTTCTGTATTGATAGCAACGGTTGTAGGAATTCCAATGTATGCAGATATTTTCGGAACCATTCCAATTGCAGAAGCATTATATACAAAAGGTGTTGGGGTAGGTACTATTCTTTCCTTTATGATGGGGGTTACAGCACTAAGTTTACCATCTATGATCATGCTTAAAAGAGTTGTAAAAAATAAGTTATTGGCTATCTTTATTGGTGTAGTTGCAGTAGGAATTCTCATCATTGGCTATTTCTTTAACGC
>DALYNO010000566.1:0-2568 GCA_031975295.1 Anaerocolumna sp.
ATTATTGAGGGTGCAATGTATGGTAAGTATCTTTCAAAATTTCAATAATAACTCATTACAAATGACAAATTCAAGCATTTATAATCAAGAGTAATACTCTAACTCCAGATATAATTGATTTGAACGGGAGGTAAGGAAATGTCTGAAATAAAACAACTTCAAAATGCGGTTGACTATATTGAACTTAATATCACAAAGGATATGCAGTATTCAGATATTGCGAAACAGGCTTGTATGTCAACGTTTCATTTTCAGCGAATTTTTTCAATATTGTGCGGATACACTGTCGGTGAGTATATAAGGAACAGACGACTTTCTCTTTCGGCAAAGGAGATACAATTATCTGAAAAAAATATTATAGATATTGCGTTTCAATATGGATATGACACACCAGAAGGATTTGCCAGAGCATTTCATAGATATTTTGGAATCACTCCTTCGGCAGCCCGGGACCGAAAAAGTGTATTACCAAACTTCGAAAAACTATCCGTTCAAAATACATTATTAGGAGGTATGGTTGAAATGGATGATATGACTCGTTATGGTAAAAGGGGCTATTATGTGAAAGAAAATGCTCCCTTATATTTTACAAATGATATGGATAAGACCTGTAAATGGTTTTGTGATGTTTTGGGTTGGTATGGAGATATATGTGGTAGAGATGAAAATGATAATCCAGTGTATGGCTGTGTGTTTGACTATCCAGGAGAACTGATCGTTACAAACTTAACTCCATTTAGAGGAATTCATTTATTTAAAGGAGAGCCTAGTAAAGGCGTAGTTGGTTTTGTTAACATTCTGGGACTTAGTACGTTTCATCAATTTGTTAAGGATAATGGATGGGATCAGATATCAGATATTTATGAGCAGCCATGGGGTGCAAAGGAATGTCATATCACTACAATTGATGGTTCTATCATTCGATTTTTTGAGACTACGATTTAGCCTGTTATCGAGAATAAACATATGGATAATTAGGGTAAATCCATTTTATGTGGTCCTTATTTTGTAGAAATAAATATAATTGTATTCTACCTACGAAAAGTTGTAAATCTTTATGGTTTACGACTTTTCTTGTAGTGCAATATAGATTGTTCATTGACCTAAATTTTTGGGAAGCCTATTATATAGATAAAGATTAAAATCTACTAGATAGTATGTATAAGAAAAGGGTTAAGCCAAACCCCATAGTTAAACTAAATTCTTTTGGAATTGTAATTCTGGAATCCACTATCTTTAAGAATGCAATATAAAATAGAGGAGAAATTAGGATAAGAATTACCGAGTTAGATAAAGTCAAATCATTAGTAGCAGTTATAAAGTGATGTTTATCGTATCAGTAATAATAACGTATTGGGGTTTTTTCTAAATTATAAGGAATAAGCATTGCATATAGTTTAATATTTGTTATGATTGTAGCTGTAGGACTAGTAACTATAGGGTATGGAATTCTCTTTTTAACTACATATCTTCATAGGAGAATAGGTAAATCAGAATTCCATACATTATAATAATTTATACTTTGGTGATAACTAAAAACAGAGCGAGGAGTTAATTATGTATACAAAAGCAGATATTATAAAAAGTTTGGTGGATATTGGTATAAAACCTGAGGATACCTTGCTGGTGCATTCCTCTATGAAAGCAATTGGAGAGATTGAAGGTGGAGCAGAAACGGTTCTTGATGCTTTCATTGAATATATGCAGGAGGGACTTCTTATTTTTCCTACCCATACCTGGGAGCAGATAAATGAGAATTATAATGTATATAATCCTAAGACGGAGCCTTCTTGCGTGGGAATCTTAACGAATCTGTTCTTAAAACGTCCGGGTGTTATCCGTTCCCTCCATCCAACGCATTCGGTAGCTGCACTTGGACAAGGTGCCAAAGCATATACGGCTGGAGAAGAACAATGGGATACGCCCTGCCCAAGGCAAGGATGTTGGGGTAAATTATATGATAGAAAGGCAAAAATACTATTTTTGGGGTGTGATTTAAGACGTAATACGTATCTTCATAGTGTTGAAGAGTGGAATAATATCCCTTTACGTTTGGATAATAAATATCAGCATCTAAAAATTGTTAACTGGAATGATGAGATAATTGATCGACCTATGTATCGTCATCACAACCCAATCATTGGAGATGTATCACAAAACTACGGAAAAATGGAGGAGTCTTATTTATATACTGGTATTGCTAAAAAGGGTAAAATAGGTGATGCTAATTGTATATTGGGAGATGCAGTGGGAATGGCAGATTTGGCTAGTTCCTTTATGAAGCGTAATCCTGATTTATTTGGAGATAATAACCCAGTCCCATTGGATTGGTATATGTAAACTTAATTATAGTTATTCTTTACCTTTCCTATTTATTTCCTAGGTGTTAAAGTATATAAAATAGAATGATAAAAGACAAGAGATATACAGTTGATTCAGGAGTTGCCATAATATTCTTAGCCTAAAGAGATGTGAATGTATATCTTTTATTATAAATGATAGCTTATTATGAAATGGGGCTGTCGCTTTACGATTGAAAAATCGTGAAGCGGCAGCTTCTCTTTAGCT
>DALYNO010000567.1:0-2567 GCA_031975295.1 Anaerocolumna sp.
ATTATTTATTATATATAGTCCATGTTATTTAAGGTAGTTTATGTTGCGTGTATGAGTATATAAAGTTTATAAATTCAGTATTGGTTTTGGTGATTTGCAGAATACCTACTATTTTGAGTCCTATAATAGGACAGTAAGGAGTTTCAATGAGCGGATATAGTTATTTAGATGAGAATGGGTCTTTTCGTATTAGTAATCCGGAACTGACCAGTTATTTATATTTTCCTATTGCCAATGAAAGTGGCGTTATGGGAAGTGTTACGCCTTTACTTGGTGGAGATAACAAAATGGGGCAGAATACATTTTTATTAGCACCTGTAAGTAGTGAAGATTTACATAATAATAAGTCCACCAGAAATTTCTGGTGTAGTATAAAGGGTAAAGGGTTATGGTCTGCTACGGGTAGTTCGGCTGTTCAGGAGAGTAATCTTTTTACGGATAAAAAGGAAGAGACAGTACTTGAGGCTGGTTTTATGTGGCATAAAATGAAAAGGGTGTCTAAAGAATTTGGTATAACTTCAGAAATTACTTCTTTTGTACCTTATACAAAGGATACCATAGAACTTATGTTAGTGAAGCTTCGTAATTCAGGAGAGGAAGTTATAACTTTAACGCCTACAGCAGCTATTCCCATGTATGGAAGGTCTGCCGATAATATTAGGGATCACAGGCATGTAACTTCCTTATTGCACCGAGTAGAGACAACACAGTTTGGCGTTGTATTAAATCCTACGCTTACTTTTGATGAGAGAGGTCATCACAAGAATAAAGTTGTTTATGGTGTTTTTGGTTCTTCCGAGCATGGAGAAGAGCCGGTAGGATTTTATCCAAATGTGGAGGAATTTATTGGAGAAGGTGGTTCTTTCTTAAATCCAAGAGCACTTGCTGTAGGAGATGTAGCACGGGTTGGTAAGAACTTTAGCCAAAATGGATATGAAGCATTAGGTGGAATCAGCTTTAAAGAGATTACTTTAAAGCCAGGTGAAGAAAAGACTTATATTATATCTATGGGTTACGGAAATGAGAAAGAGGAGTTAACTTTAGTTGCGGACTCTTTTAAATCAATAGAAATTTGTCTGAAAGCCCTTGCAGATACCAAAGAGTATTGGCTAAATAAATTAAATGTGAAGTATAAAACCAATGCACCAGATTTCGATGCTTTTATGCTGTGGGTAAATTTTCAACCCATGCTTAGAAGAATTTATGGCTGTTCCTTCCTGCCTCATCATGACTATGGCAAGGGAGGCAGAGGCTGGAGAGATTTATGGCAGGATTGTTTAGCTCTCCTTATGATGAATCCAGATGGCGTAAAGGATATGCTATATGATAATTTTGGTGGGGTACGAATTGACGGCAGTAATGCAACCATTATTGGACAAAAACAGGGCGAAGTTATTGCTGATCGTAATAATATAACAAGAGTTTGGATGGATCATGGTGCATGGCCATTTTTAACAACTAGACTCTATATTATGCAAACTGGTGATTTAGAACTACTACTGAAAGAACATACTTATTTTAAGGATCTGCAAGCAGTTAGAGGTGAAGATAAGGATTATGAGTGGAACTCTGCTGATGGAAACAGACTTAAGGCGAAGGATGGGAAGGAATATAAGGGAACCATATTAGAACATATGTTAATTCAGCATTTAACTGCCTTTTATGACGTAGGAGATCACAACCATATGCGACTTAGAGGTGCTGATTGGAATGATGCCCTGGATATGGCGAAGGAACATGGTGAAAGTGTCGCTTTTACAGCCCTTTATGGTCATAATCTGGAACAGCTGGCTGAGCTTTTGATAAGATTAAAAGATAAGGGAACAACTCATGTATCTTTATTGAAAGAATTGGATGTATTATTAAGTTGCGAAGAGACTGTTTATGATGTAATTAAGGAGAAACAGGACTTATTATTGTCCTATTGCGAAAGTTGTAAACATACTGTTACCGGTGATAAGCTTCTTATTTCCTGTGAAGAATTAGCTGCTAATTTGAGCAATAAAGCTAACTGGATCAAAGAACATATTAGAAAATCAGAATGGCTGACAAATAAGGAAGGCTATTCCTGGTTTAATGGGTATTACGATAATAGTGGCAGGAAGGTTGAAGGAGATTTTGATTTAGGTGTACGAATGATGTTAACTGGACAGGTTTTTGCTATTATGTCTGGTACAGCTACGAAAGAACAGATAACAGAAATCGTGAAAGCTTCAGATGCTTATTTATTTGATGAAAAGGTAGGCGGCTATAAATTAAATACAGACTTTAAGGAAATTAAAACAGATCTTGGTAGAATGTTTGGATTTGCTTATGGCAGTAAAGAAAACGGTGCTGTATTTTCACATATGGCAGTAATGTATGCCAATGCTTTATACCAGAGAGGTTTTGTAAATGAAGGTTATAAAGTTATATCTAGTTTATATCATCACTTAAGTAACTTTGAGAAATCCAAGATATACCCTGGTATTCCAGAATATATAGGCGATAATGGAAGAGGCTTATATCACTATTTAACAGGGTCTGCCAGCTGGCTTTTATTAACCGTACTTACTGAAATGTTTGGG
>DALYNO010000568.1:0-2561 GCA_031975295.1 Anaerocolumna sp.
TACAAAAAGAGCATTTTTAAATGGTAGAATTGATTTATCACAGGCTGAGGCAGTAAGTGATATTATTAATGCTAAAAGTGATATGGCAGTAAAGAATTCACTGAACCAGTTAAACGGGAATATATTTGTTCAAATAAACAAAGTAAGGGATAGTATTATCCATGACATTGCATTTATTGAAGCTGCACTAGATGACCCTGAGCATATTAGTTTAGAGGATTTTAAGGACAAGTTATATGAGAATGTAAATCATAATATTGAAATTATAGATAAATTAATTAAATCATCTTCTAGCGGAAGAATGTTACGTGAAGGAATTAAAACAGTTATATTGGGTAAACCCAATGCTGGTAAGTCCTCACTTATGAATACGTTAACGGGAGTAGAGAGAGCAATTGTTACAGATATACCTGGTACAACCAGAGATACTTTAGAAGAATCTATTCAAATCGGCAGTATAAGCTTAAATATAATTGATACGGCAGGTATCAGAAATACAGAGGATATTGTAGAACAAATTGGTGTAAATAGAGCTAAAAAAACTGCAGAAGAAGCGGATTTAATTATCTATGTGGTTGATTCATCTGTTATGTTAGATGAGAACGATTATGATATAGTTAATCTCATAAAGGATAAGAATGCAGTTGTGTTGTTAAATAAATCTGATCTTTTACCTATTGTAAGTAGTGAGGAAATCAGTCATTTAACTGGAAAAGAAGTATTTAATATATCTGCGAAAGAAAATATTGGTATTGAACAGTTAGAAGAATGGATTGTATCCAATTTCTTTGGCGGAAAATTATCCTTTAATGATGAAGTATTTATATCAAATATGAGACAGAGAGAAGCTCTGATTGAATGTAGAAAAAGTCTTAAGATGGTGAAGCAAAGTATAGAAGATGAAATGCCTGAGGATTTTTATGCTATTGATATGATGAGTGCATATGGTTTACTTGGTAGTATTATTGGAGAAGAAGTAGACGAGGATTTGATTAATACTATCTTTAAAGAATTTTGTATGGGTAAATAAATTGCAATTATGAACTTTATAATAATATGTAAGATAAAATAGGAGGGTATAATGTCATATACGTATGAAAGCTATGATATTATAGTAGTAGGTGCAGGTCATGCAGGTTGTGAAGCTGCACTTGCTTGTGCTAGACTTGGTTTAAATACAATGATTATTACTATTAGTATGGATAGTATTGCGTTAATGCCTTGCAATCCTAACATTGGTGGAACCTCTAAGGGACATCTAGTAAAAGAAATTGATGCTCTTGGCGGAGAGATGGGTATTAATATAGATAAAACTTATATACAATCAAAAATGCTTAATGTATCAAAAGGACCTGCAGTTCATTCTCTTAGAGCGCAGGCTGATAAGCAAGATTATAGTAAAACAATGAGAAAGGTATTAGAGAATACTGATAATTTAACCCTTAGACAAGGCGAAGTGGTAGAAGTATTAACACAGCATAATAAAGTTTTGGGGATAAAAACTTACTCTGGTGGAATTTTTCCTGCAAAAGCTGTAATATTGTGTACAGGTACTTATTTGAATGCCAAGTGTATTTATGGTGAAATCGAAAATCATACTGGCCCGAATGGGTTATCAGCATCAACCCATTTAACAGATGCCCTGAAAAATATAGGCATAGAGATGTATCGCTTTAAAACTGGAACACCTGCAAGAATTGATAAGCGTTCTATTGATTTTAGCAAAATGGAGGAACAGTTTGGTGATGAAGAAGTAGTACCCTTTTCATTTCTTAATAAATCAGAAGATATAAAAAAAGATCAAATATCATGCTGGCTAACTTATACGAATGAGAAAACGCATAGTATTATTAGAAATAATATACATCGTTCACCATTATATTCAGGTAATATAAAAGGAACGGGACCTAGATATTGTCCATCTATAGAAGATAAAGTAGTTAAATTTGCAGATAAAGAGAGACATCAAGTTTTTATAGAACCAGAAGGCAATTATACCAATGAAATGTATGTAGGAGGTATGTCTAGTTCTTTACCTGAGGATGTTCAATATGAGATGTATCGAAGTGTAGCCGGACTAGAAAATGCAAAAATAGTTAGAAATGCATATGCTATTGAATATGATTGCGTTAATCCTATGCAGTTAAAACCTACTCTAGAATTTAACAGTATAGAGGGCCTCTTTAGTGGTGGACAATTTAATGGTAGTTCTGGGTATGAAGAAGCAGCAGCACAAGGTCTTGTGGCAGGTATAAATGCAGCAATGAAATTACTGCATAAAGAACCCCTCATTCTAAGTCGTTCTGAAGCGTATATAGGTGTATTAATTGATGATTTAGTTACAAAAGAAACACATGAACCATATAGAATGATGACGTCCAGAGCAGAATATCGATTGTTACTAAGGCAAGATAATGCTGATTTAAGGCTAACAAAGTTAGGATATAGAGTAGGTTTAATTTGTGAAGAAAGATATCAGTCCTTATTATTAAAGGAACAACAAATTATTGACGAAACAGAGAGATTAAATAGTACTAACATAGGTGCCACAAAAGAAGTAC
>DALYNO010000569.1:0-2554 GCA_031975295.1 Anaerocolumna sp.
CTGCTAACACCAATTAATCTTGGCAGCATATATTTAAGCCTTGCTACTTCAACTTGCAGCATTGCTTCTTTTGTCTTGGCCCTTACTGCAAATATATCTAGAATCAATGCTGTTCTATCAAGTATTTGAATACCTGTATCTACTTCTAGATTTCTTATTTGTGATGGAGTAAGTTCATCATTAAATATAATATAATCTGCATCTTCCTTCTCTGCATATTCTTTTAATTCCGTAATTTTACCTTTACCAAAGTAAGTTGCAGAAATAATCCTATCAAGGTTCTGATAAAGTTCACCTACTATTTCCATTTCACAAGCTTCTGCAAGACCTGCCAATTCTTCCATTGATGATTTAAAATCTACATTATTTCTAACATTGGCACCTGCCAATATAACTCTTTTCTTTTCTTCCATATAAACCTGCCTTTCTGATACCTGCTCCTAGCAGGGGCTAATTAAGTGTAATAAATCCATTATTTGTATAGCAGCGAAGGCATCTCCTATCAGGAAACGGATAAAAAATGGGCACAAAAAAAGAAGGTAGATTATACCTTCTTTTATATCGTATTCAAATAAAGCATACTTAAAAAAGATAGACCAATCCCGTTAAACTCTGACAAACAGAGAGTTTCGCACTATTCAATTAGTTGCAAAAATAACGAAATTTGAAAATCCACATTTTAAGTACCTCCAGTCATAAATTACCTTTATTATACCAATTATATATAAGAATATCAATAGTTAATTTTTAATACTGCAACGTGCCCTTCATTGTAATTACTTTGTCATATTTAGGTCTCGTCTCCTTGCATATAACATGACTTACATTAATAACTGTAATATCCTTCAGGTTTAGTATTGTTTCCTCAATTTCCCTTGCTTTCCTCATGTCCAGGGAGGCAAAGGCTTCATCCATAAACAATATACTGGATTTACTAAGAAGTGCTCTAGCTATTACAAGTCTACTCTTTTCACCGCCAGAAATGTTCTTTCCATTATCATAAATAATGGTATCCAATCCCTCAGGCAGGTTATTCATAAATTCTTGGAGCCCTGCACCATTTATGGCTTCCGTTATTTCTTCCATTGTATATTCTTTATACAGCGTCAGGTTATTTCTAATGGTATCTTCAAATATAAATACCTGCTGTTCAATATTTGTAATTAATTTATAGTATTCCTCCATATGGACATACTTTAAATCTTTTCCATCTATTAATATTGTACCCTTGGTTGGGTTAAAATATTTACGAAACAACTTTAAAAGTGTAGATTTACCTCCGCCGCTGGGACCAACGATTAAATACTTACCATTTTTTTTAAATTCCATATTAATATTTGATAAAGTTAGTTTATCTTCCTCTTCATAAGCAAAGTCAACCCCCCTGAATTCAATTTTATCCTGAAATTCGCTAAGGGATAGGTTCTCTTCATATGCTTCCTCATTTAGCAATGTGTTATCAAGCTTTTGTATGAGGTGTTTAGAGGTAAATAATTTCGGAAGTGTCTCACTTAGCTCTCTCACTGGTGCCATCATTATTTGCATCCCTTCTGTTACTAATATAATACCTCCCGGGGTTACTTTACCAAGGAAAGCATAATAACCAACAATGCAAAATGTGGCATACATAGAACCAAGTACAGTAAAGTTCTGAGCTGCATATATAAAGGTCATAAATCTATCAATAAAGAAACCTTTCTGTTGAATCCTATCACTTTTATCATAATAATCCTTAGTAATTCTATCTGACAGACTATAATTCTTAACAATATGAAAAGCAGACAACACTTCTTTGATATAAGAAGTATACCCATCAAACAAATCGCTTCTCTCCTTATATATTTTCTTCACTGGTTCTGAGGTTAATAGGGATAGTATTAGGTTTATGATAATAACGAGAAAAGCCAATAGTATAATTCCCTTATCAACGGTAGAGATCAGCCATATACCAACAATAAAATTAACAATTCCCACGCCTACTTGATAGATTCCAGCAATGAGGTTTGTCTCCAGGGTATTAAAATCATTGGTAAGGGCAGATATATATTGACTGTTACTACTTTTTTGGAATTGAGATATCTTTTTATGAAATACCCGTTCTAAATAATGACCTTTTACAATCAAATTCGTTTTTCTAACATAATAATAGTTCGTAATTGCTGATAGTATTCCAACCGGTACTAACAAAACAGCCAAACCCATAAGTGGTAGGATATTCGCTTGAACGGCTGCTATATTCTTAGCAAAGGAGAAATCCAGTATTCCCATCATTCTTCTAGATACCATGGCACCAATTATGGTAGTAAAAGAAGCAATAACCATTGCTAGGATTAATAGAGGTATCCCTTTTGTAACCTTCTTTAACATACCGCCACCTCCTGAAAATACGTTCTTCCACTATAACAAGTTACATACCCATTCTTAATCTCAAGGACATAGTCATACTGATCTGTCACCCCGTCGTAATATCTGTGACTAATAGCAATTACCGTATTATCTAATCCTAAAAATACCTTTTCCACTTCTCTTCCAAGCTCTTCATTAAGGCTTGAGG
>DALYNO010000570.1:0-2551 GCA_031975295.1 Anaerocolumna sp.
GCAATGTAAAAGTCTCCATCAGTGGGGACCCGGCATTAGAAATTTTTATCTTTTACATCATATTGTTTCAGGTAAGGGTACTTATAAAAAAGGAAGTAAAGTTTATGAAATTGGTGCAGGAAATACTTTTATTATTTATCCTGGTACTGAGATTACCTACAAGGCTGATAAAGAGAATCCTTGGAATTATTATTGGGTTGGTTTTACTGGGAATGATGCTAAAGTCATATTAAATCAAACAGATTTTACAGAAGATAATCCAGTTATTTATCAAGACCCGGATAATCATTTTGAAGAATTGTTAATGAATATATACATGTCAAAGGGAAATTTAGATTCTGATAAGTTAAGAATGTCAGGATATCTTTTGCTTGCTCTCTCCTGCTTTGTTGATAAGTCGACTACAAAAATGGCAAGAACTGATATTTCCTCCGTTTATATGAAGAAGGCTATTGAATATATTGAATTTAACTACACAGGTAAATTAGGGGTTCAAGATATTGCAGATTATATAGGAATTAGCAGAAGTAGGTTATATCGCATATTTATGAGCACGTATGGTAAATCACCCATGGAAATCATATTAGAATATAGAATAAGAATGGCTTGTCAGCTTTTAAAGCATTCCAATTTATCCATAGGTGCTGTGGCATATTCCGTAGGTTTTGAGGATAATTTATATTTTTCCAGAGCCTTTAAAAAAATGAAAGGAATATCTCCGAGAGAATTTATTAAAAAAACAAGGGAGTAAACCTACATTTTTTAAATTTTCCTTAGTGATAAATATTACAATAATGCTTTTTCCATACAAATAGAATCCTTCATGTCTTTATACTGACCGTAATTATCTATTATTTTATAACCCATCTTATGATATAAACCTGCTGCAGCAAGAAGTGGTTTACCAGTTTCTAAAACCATTGTATGGTAACCCTTTACTTTAGCCTGATTTTCAATAGTAGTAATCAGATAAGTTGATATCCCTTTGCCACGGTATGCTGGCTTTACGTATACTCTTTTTAACTCAGCGATATTTTTATCGTAATGTTTAAAGCTGGCACAGGCAACAGGGACATCTTCTTCATAGATTACAATAACATCACGTATATTCTCCAGCGTATTGTACTGTACATACTCTTTTCTTTGTTGTGCTCCCCCTACCAATTCATCCAAATTTGAATCCAGTTCACTACATAGTCTCCCAAAAACTTCATCTGTACCGTCAGTATAGTGCACTCTCATAAAACTCCTCCTTTGTTTATCCATAAAATGATTGATACAAGTATATAAGTTCTTTCTCCGCCTGTCAATTAAAAGCTATACCTATCCTTGTATCAACTGAATACCTAATACATACTCATAGAGTCATCAAGACTATTATACTCTCTTCCTCCAAACCATTTGATTTACGATACCCGTATAACTTTGAATTATTTTCACAACTTTAGCACTTATATTTTCATCGGTATAATCTGCTACCGGGCTTCCTAGATCCATATTCTTAATCATTTGAATCGCAGTATCAACGCTTTGTAAAACCTGCTTTTTAGTAATCGTACCAATAATAAATTGACCCTGTTCCATAGCTTCAGGCCTTTCCGTTGATGTTCTGATACAAACTGCTGGAAAAGATTTAAAGTAAGAGGCCTCTTCCGGCAAAGTCCCACTATCTGAGACTACGCATAAAGCATTGAGCTGCAGATTATTATAATCTGAGAAACCAAAAGGCTTTAAGGAACGGACATTATGATGAAATATATAATTTCTCTCTTTTAAGAACTTTTCAGCCCTTGGATGAGTTGAATATATGACGGGCACATCATATATTTCTGCCAGCGCATTCACTGAGTCCATTAGTTCATAAAAGTTTGTTTCATTATCTATATTTTCTTCTCTATGGGCTGAAAGGAGAATATAATCTTTTTTCTTTAAATCTAGTATATTTAATATATTACTCTTATGAATTTTATCCTGATTAGCTATTAATACTTCCGTCATTGGAGAACCAACTACAAAGGTTCTCTCCTTAGCAATTCCCTCCATATATAAATATCTTCTAGCCTGTTCACTATAGCATAAATTAACATCTGCCACATGATCTACAATTCTTCTATTAATTTCTTCAGGGAGATTCTCATCAAAACAGCGATTCCCTGCTTCCATATGAAATACAGGTATTTTCAGTCTTTTGGCAGCGATGGCTGAAAGAGCAGAATTGGTATCACCAAGTATTAACAGAGCATCGGGTTTATGAAGGTTCATAATCTTGTAACCCTCCGAAATAATTCCTCCAATGGTACTGCCTAAATCCTCTTTGACCACATCCAGATATATATCAGGGTGTCTTAGAGATAAATCATCAAAAAATATTTGATTTAAGTTATAGTCCCAGTTCTGCCCTGTATGAACCAGAATATGATCAAAATACAAGTCACATTTTTTTATTATTTCAGACAAACGTATAATTTCTGGTCTGGTACCGAGTATTGTCATTAATTTTAGTCTTTTCATAAATACCTTCCTTCTTATTTAATTATATTTTGCTAGAATA
>DALYNO010000571.1:0-2540 GCA_031975295.1 Anaerocolumna sp.
ATTCGCCTTAGTAAACCAATTCTGTGTTGCAACCTTTAGGCCCTTCTTCAAATTATTAATGGGTGTCGCAGCAACTAAAGAACCATCTCCTTTAAAGCAGACAATACTTACCAGATTATCTTTATTTGCTTCATATAGAAGATTCATATCTTCATCAAGGGTTTCTTTCGACAAATCCACCTTTTTAATTACACTATAATACATAGAGTTAGAGATACGCATCATATTTCTTAGATAACTGTTTAAATTCATATTTACCTGGTCAATCAATTGTTCATTGTTTTCAATTGTGATTTCCTTTGTGGAGGATGCAAAACGGGAATATACCATATAACTGCTGAACCCCATACCAAGCAGTGCTACAAGTGAAAATGAAATGGACAGTGTAAACTGTATGGTTTTGTGCTTAAAATAATGGACGATTCTTCTAATAAAGTTTTTTATCCTTGCTTTCACAATCCTACCAAGCCTTTCTATATTCCAGAATTCATTATTACTGTGATAACATTATGGAATCAATAGTCTATTATTCTTTATTATTCTTGCGGTAATTGGACGGGGAGACGCCATAGTGTTTCTTAAATACATAGCTAAAATAATTCGGCTCTGTATAACCAACAATGGTAGAGACATTATAAGTCTTTTCATCGGTTGTATTAAGTAATTGTAGCGCTTTCTCCATACGAACCTTCGTCAGATAATTCACAAAATTCATACTTGTTTCTCTCTTAAAAAGTGTTGAAAAATAAGTTGCACTTACATTCAGATAACTGCAAAGGGTATCGACAGACAATTCACTGTTACAATAATGTTCTCCAATATAGGCAAGAGCTTTTTCAATTAATAATTTAGTAGAGTCCGTCCGTTTCCGGCGAATACTTTTCCTAACCTTCAGGCAGATATCCATCAACCATTGTTTTAATGCTTCCAGAGAATCAAACTGATATATTTTATTATTAAAATTAAAGTCCGTACCAAATACTTTGTCCATATCCAGCTGATAAGTACGTCCCAATTTAAATATCTCAGTGACCATTTCCATCAAAGATATTTGATAACGTTGAAACGAGCCTGTGGATTTCTTAATATAGTGAATTAATTCCTGTATGGTTTTCACTAAGTCCTCTACTTCTCCTAACTTAATTTCTCTCAGGATATTCTCCGTATAACGACTGTCCCAAACATCCCTGTCATTCACCTGTGTTTCAACATCTTTAATATAAATTGCCTGATTTGTATCAAATAAAATTCTATAGTCAATAGCATTTTTTGCTCCTTGATAGGATTTATTTAGCTCCATCAAGTCTCTGCACAATAATCCAATTCCAGCAGAGGTATTTTGCTCTAAAATTCTGTGGCTACTTTTACAGATTTGGTCCATGATATGAATAAATTCATTACATTGCTTAGGATCTCTTAGCAGAGCTATTACAACGATTGATTCCAGATAAAAGCAACTGATAAATTCGAAGCTAGAGGTCAGGTTCTCATCTACAATTTGTTTTAGGGACAACGTGATTAATTCTGCCTGAGGAATATAATGCCCTTCTGCCATAATCCTTTTTGGCGTGTTATCCATACGTACAATTCCCACCATATAATAGGGGTAATCCAGACTCATCTCATAGGATTTGAGCAATTCTCCAATGCGTTTTTTAGATAGTCTTCCTTCCAGTAAGCCGATTAGGAGCTGCTCTTTCATAACCGGAAGACTTTCCAGATAATACTTTCTTAATTGTTCAATATCACGTTTCCGATTAATTTCATTATCCAGCTTTTCCTTAATATGTTCAAATACGCCCTTTAATTCCACCGCATTAATCGGCTTTAATATATATTCTTCCACATCCAGTTTGATTGCTTCTTTTGCATATTCAAATTCATCAAAACCAGAGAAAACAATAATCTTGATATCCTTGGAAATTTGCTTTATTTTACTCGATAAAGTTAGTCCGTCCATAAACGGCATCTTTATGTCTGTCATTACTACATCCGGACGCAAACGCTCAGCTATTTCCAATGCATCTTCTCCATTGTCTGCATATCCGATTACTTGAAAACCGATCCGTTCCCAATCCAGTTTTTTAATAATTGCTTGCCGTACCTCTTCTTCATCATCGACAAGTATCACGGTATATAATTTCATGTATCAATCTCCTTAAATGTAAAATTCCAGTCAGATACCGTATCTCTCAATGCCTATATTTGCAGTTTACTTTTCTTAATAGTATTTTCGAATTATTAAGTAAGCTAATATAATAATTAATGCTACAGTTGATACAGCAATAATGATATCTAATACTTTCACTGTAATTGGAATTTTATCATAAAATATTTCTTTTTTATTTTTGTACCCAGGTAATGTTTCCTGTTTTTTATCGTCCATTTCCATAATCACCTCATTTCTAGCTTTCTGCTGCTTATCAGTTCCCTTACTTTATCCTTCAGTTGATATGAAAAGGATATATAATTACATAACATAATTATACATCCTTTATGATATCATTACCATTTATTATTTTTTAGCTAAATATTTTCTT
>DALYNO010000572.1:0-2535 GCA_031975295.1 Anaerocolumna sp.
GATAAACATCATAAATGTAAAAAGGGCGCCGCACATTTAGTGCGACAGCCCCTTATATTTAATTCAGCCTAAAATGTTGAAAGTTAATGTAATTTGCTAGTAAAGTAATACAGAGATTTATGGAATTAACTGCAAGACCTTTTATGAGAAAGAGAAAAGTGGATGATTGACTAATAAGAATAAATCAAGTATAATGTAATTATGTAAAATTGAAACGTTTCAAAAATGGAGGTAATATGGCAACAATTAATGATGTGGCAAAAACATCAGGCTTATCGGTAGGGACAGTTTCCAGATATATAAATGGTGCGAAATTAAAGCAATCCAATATGGAGGCTATTGAAGAAGCCATTAAGAAACTGGGCTATCGTACCAACGGGATTGCCAGAAGTATGAAAACAGGCAAAAGTCTTCTGATAGCAATTATTGTTCCAAGTTTGGCGAATATGTTTAGTATGAGGGTAATCGAGAGCATGGAACGGGTACTGGAAACAGAAAATTATAGTGTACTTGTTTCTGATTGCCTTGGAGATCCGGTAAAAGAGATAGAAAAGATGACCTTGTTATATGAAAAAATGGTGGATGGGTTCGTTCTTATGCCAACTAGTAAGAATGCTTTGCATATAAAAGAGATAATTGGAGATAAACCACTAGTTTTGATTGACCGAACAATGGATGAACCGATTTTCGATTCCGTAACCATTGATAATAGTGATGCTGCTTATCGGTTAGTAAAGAGTGCTCTCCTTGCGGGGGTTAAAAAGATTGGTATGATTGAAGGTCCTCAGAATTTATTTACAGCAAGAGAACGTTCTCTAGGCTTTGAAAAAGCTTTAGAAGAGTTTCATATAGAATCAAACTATCGCAAACAGGCTGGATATGATGTGGCCAGTGGTTATGAAACGATGCAGGAATGGATGGAAGCAGATTTAGAGGCTGTATTTGCTTCTAATTATGAACAAACAGTCGGCGCCATGAATGCTTTATATGATGCGAAAAAGAAGATGAGAATAATAGGATTCGATAGTTTAGAGCTAGCGTACTTTACAAATCAAACATATGATTACATCTCCCAGCCTGTTGAAGAGATAGGAGTCCATGCAGCAAAACTATTACTTGAGAGAATTAAGAATCCTGATAAAAAAATTGAGAATATAATTGTTCAGGCATATGAAAAGGTATAACCAATTTATATAAAAAAACAATATTAAATTAGGAGAAGAGAATATTATGATAGTGAAAGGAACTTATTTTCAAAACGATAGTGAGAATCCACTTGTTTATGGAGAGGTGGAAGTAATTAACCCCCTAAGAAAAAGACTTCGAGGAGAAGCTGAAAAAGAAGGAATATTGGCAGAACCAGTTATGGTAGGGTTTTGCGGTACGGATAATGAATTAATGAGAATGGGAAGTGAAGGGTTACTTTCAAGTAAATTTCCCGAAGGCACCAATCGCCTCATTAATGGACATGAGGGGGTAGTATGGATTCCCTCTCAGAATAGGTTTGCTATTGTATTAATACGAGGTGGTAACAGTTATGACCCTACTCGCTATACAGAAGATGAGACTTATTTTGAATATGGCTGTGATCAGGCAGATGGCCTTTTCTGTGACCAGAATTATTTTCATCCAGATATGCTGTTACCCATACCAGATGGCTATGTAAAGGATGGTAAACTTGCACTTTCATTTGCTAAAAAAATGGTATTCCCAGATCCTTATGGTTGTATGGTGTTTCAGTTAGAGAGAATGGAAGATCTAGGTAGTGCTCAGAACTTTCGAGTAGAAATGGCGAAAAGAAAATGCAGTGAAGAGGAAGCAAGACGAATTGCCAAAGATAGTATCTTTGATAGAACTGTCATCTTTGGTCTTGGCACCACAGGTATGTTTATGGGAGATCTAATTAAACAAAACCATCCGGATGCTAAAATCCTATTTGTAGGAAGAAGTGAAAGTACTACTCCCAAAGTACAATTTACCCTGGAACAAACAGGTGGTATATATCTGCAAAATCATTTTAATAATAGTGAAGAATTAGCTGCTGCAATCATACATACCCTTGGTGGAAGAGCTACTACTTTTATCGGAGCCAGCGGAGGTGCAGAGGAACATAAAGTAGCATTTGAAAATAAGGTACTTGGTTGTAACGGTATATATAACAGTTTTTCGTTAGGACCCAAAATAACATTTGATACCATGCCCTTCGGCTTTGAAAATCATCTGATATTTGGCTCCATTAACTTTAGACAAGATCATATGGAGAAGGCAATAGAGATTCTTACCAGGAGTAGGTATGATGAGATTGTAAGCCTTATAGAGAAAGAAGAATTTATTTCAGACCCTATGAAAGCTTATAAGGATAAAATCTATAGTAAAAAATCACCTATGAAAACAGCAGTTATATGGAATGAGAACTATATTGATACCACAAGATAGTATTTAGTGGTTATGAATATTTCGCAGTTACCCAAATGTAAGTAACTTTTTACCTTGTGAAACGAAAATATATAGTAGTTATAAAAAATAAGTAGAATT
>DALYNO010000573.1:0-2533 GCA_031975295.1 Anaerocolumna sp.
TCGCGGGGAAGGTATTCCTGCCTTTATGAAAATAAACATGACCAACCAGGACGTTGAACTTGTTAAATTAGAACAAGGTATTAAATACTCTGAATCAGAGCATTTTGGAAGACAAATCAACAGATATCTTCGTTTTCATTATCCTACTTACATCTTTGATAATCTTAACTTTGAAATTAATGACGAAGGAATTCCGTATTGGATCTGCCCAGTCAAAGATTATACCATTGGATTGTTTGGGGGACAGACCATCGGAAAGGTTGTTATCGTAAATGCAATCAATGGTGACCATGAGGTTTATGATATTCAGGATGTACCTACCTGGATAGACAGAGTTTATTCTGCTGAATTATTAATTAGTCTGTATGACTATTATGGTACACTGAAACATGGATACTGGAACTCTGTATTTAGTCAAAGAGATGCCCTACAGACAACGGATGGTTATAATTATATTGCTCTTGAAGATGATGTATGGGTTTACACAGGTGTTACTTCAGTTGGTGGAGATGAGTCTAATGTTGGTTTCGTATTAATGAACCAAAGAACGGCAGAAACCAGATATTATCCTATATCCGGAGCAGAAGAATATTCTGCCATGGCCTCTGCAGAAGGTAAAGTACAGCATTTAGGATATCAGGCAACCTTCCCGCTATTGCTTAATGTTGCTGGAGAACCCACCTATTTTATCGCAATGAAAGACGCTGCCGGACTAGTTAAGTCTTATGCTATGGTTAATATAGCGCAGTATCAGATAGTTGCAATTGGGGATTCCATTGCTTCCAGTGAAAAGGAATATAGGAATTTATTGGCTTCAAATGGAATTCAAGAAGAGGATACGTCTGAAAAGTTACAAATTACTGGCACCATAAGAAAAATAGCCCAGAGTGTAGTGGAAGGCAATTCTCATTACTATATTTTGCTTACTAACAGTGATGAGATCTTTGATGTTAATGTAGCTGATTTTATTAATATTATTAAATATGATATTGGAAGTACAATTACCTTTACCTACTCTACCGGCGGAGAGGCAAACATTGTTAAGGGCATTGAATAACAAATCATATTCACTGTATGAAAAAATAATGATTGAGACAGAATTTCAAAAAAGACCTTACACCTTTATGCATATATAATCTGACTCCTGCAGGTTAGAACTAAAAGTCTAACCTGCAGGAGATTACAGCACTTATGTAAAGGGCGCAAGGTTTTTTATTTTACTTATATAATTCTGAATATTGTTTTTGAATTTATTCTTTTTGTGTTTATTAGGATGTAAATACTCACCTACAAAGGACGTTTTTAAGAAATGTTTAATACACTTTCTATCTCTTTCCTTCTCTAAGTTTCGTAATCCTAAATCTATATTTTTTCTAATTCTTAACATCCCTTTACTATGGTCAACGGTGGTGGTTAAGATACCATCTTCAAAAATCAATTCATACAATTTACCATATGAAAAATAGGGCATGTCACCTTTTGTATTGTAATTCTTAATGTAATCACATCCTACCAGTACTCCGCCAGTATAATTTAATTTTTCCATCAAACCTTCATAGAGAACTGTATCGAGGCTATTTTCATGATATACACTTTGGGGTTTAACGTCATTAATTACAGGAAACCCTCTATCAGAAGATATGGTCATATTTTTTAGATATAATTGGTGTTCTTTAATTTCGTACACACTGATATATTGAAAATCCTTATCCTTTTCCCACGTCGGAGCTATTCGAAACAGATCAGGTGTATAAATCTCCTGTTCAACTCCTGTTAATTGATAAAAATTACCCTCAAATAATAATGTATCATTTGCATTCAAATTAGAACCCTCCCACATTGTATTACTTTATAAGTCATCAACGCTTTCTACTAGGTTTTTCATAAGCATTGCTATAGTCATTGGTCCAACCCCACCTGGAACTGGAGTTATGGCACTAACCTGCCTGACCACATCCTCATAATCAACGTCTCCACAGAGTTTATTATTCTCCATTCTATGAATTCCTACATCAATTACAACAGCACCTTCTTTGATATATTCTTTGTTAATAAACTTCGGTTTTCCAAGTGCTGCAATCAAAATGTCAGCTCTTTTGGTGACTTCTTTTAGATTAGCTGTTTTGGAATGACAAATGGTGACGGTACCATTTTCCTTAAGCAGTAATGCAGCCATTGGTTTACCAACAATATTACTACGTCCTACCACTACACATTCCTTGCCAGAAATATCGATTTCAGAACGTCTCAGTAGTTCTATAATACCTGCAGGGGTACAGGAAACGAAACCTTTCTGCCCTATGTTTAAAAGTCCTACGTTCTGTGGATGAAAACCATCTACATCTTTATTTGTTGCAATGGATTTGATTACCACATCTTCATTGATATGTTTGGGTAATGGAAGTTGCACTAGTATTCCGTTAACATCTTCTCTTTCATTTAGTTCCCATATCAATTGCAGCAATTTATCTTCCGTTGTATCAACAGGCAATTCATAAGAAAGGGAATTAATTCCTTTATACCCACAATCCTT
>DALYNO010000574.1:0-2503 GCA_031975295.1 Anaerocolumna sp.
AGTGCTTTTTATTTTACAGGATAGTTCAGAGAACTTTCCTGTAAAATAAAAAAAGCCCCAAAGCCATAAGCTTTGGGGCACCATTCTAATCATTAAAAGTATACTCTTTTAACACAAACGTTCCAAAATACCTATAGGTTTTATGGTAATTCTATTAAATTTGGGCGCACTTTCCCCTTTGATTGAAAAAGTTGCGATCATAATAGATTCCAATTTTACCCATTTAAGTATATTGTTCATGTTTTCATACCTTTCTGTTAATATTTTTATCTTAATCCATTTTTCTTACAGTGTCAAGAAAAATGATATGTGGTAGCATTTGTAAATGTTTTGTAATATGTTCCAGTTTGATATATAATGGCATAAGAGTGAAATGCTCCTATAATAAATCATTGATAAGCAATAAATAGCTAACCACACTAGAAAGGAGCTACACTATGGAATGTCGTCCTAATTGTGCTGCTTGTTGTATTGCCCCCTCCATATCCTCCTCCATTCCAGGAATGCCCGAGGGCAAACCTGCCAGTATCCCCTGCATTCAACTGACACCAGACTTAAAATGCAGACTATTTGGTAACAACAGCAGACCAACCGTATGTTTAAGTCTAAGACCCTCTCTTGATATGTGCGGCTCTTCTACAGATGAAGCCTTTGCTTATTTAGAAGCGCTGGAAGAGTTAACCAAACCATGATTTACTTTAGCTATATTATAAATGGCAGTGGCATCCCCTTCTCTAATATAAGTTACTTGATAACTGAACTATCTAAAATATACTAAATTGTTTATTTAAATCACATAAAACCACAATTCTTTAATGGAAAGAGAAGTAATATGGCACAATTACTACTTATTTCTGTCTTTTTCATTTCACCTATTTATAAAGTACAAGTAATGATTTATAAGAATCAGGCATATATAAAACTAACATGTTTAATCTATTTTAGAACCAGATGGGAGCACGAAATGAATCTATATAATCAAGTAATTCGCCTTGCCCAATCAGAAACCAATCATTATGGTATACTTCATATCCAGGTATTATGTGCACTTGGGTCAAGACCAATTGATACAGCAACCGTAGAAATTTATAGCAAAGAGAATACGGATATCATACTTGCTACACTTACTACAGATATTTCAGGGAACATACCTGCCCTTGAATTACCTGCGCCACCTCTTGAATACAGTATGATACCAACTGAAGATATACCTTATTCAGAATACATTTTAGTCATTTCTGCACCAGGGCTTAAGACTGTTATCATAGACAGCGCTCAGATCTTTCCTACTATAGTGTCCACACAGAAAGTTAGTATGCCAACTGTGGATTCAAATGCACATGATCCACAAATTATTATAATTAGCCCCAACTACCTTACTGGTCCTTTTCCGCCTAAAGTAGACGAAGATACCATAAAGTATGAATTTGAAACCGGTGAATTATCTCCTATTACCATACCTGAGTATGTAATCGTACATGACGGAATTCCCAGTGATAGATTTGTAGAGAATTATTACGTAGAGTATAGAGATTATATAAAGAATGTTGTATCCAGTATGTCCTATCCAACCTGGCCGGTTGAGGCTCTTTATTCCATTATTCTATCAGTAATGTCATTTACCTTAAATCGTGTCTATACCAATTGGTATATAAATAAGGGCTTCAATTTTAATATTACTTCTTCAACCGCTTTTGATCAGTTATGGGTATATGGAAGAAACACCTTTTTAAACATAAATAATGCGGTAGACTATATGTTTAATCTCTTTGTAGCTGCGCCTGGTGTATCCCAGCCCTTACTTACTCAAATCTGCCGCGGAACTATAACCGATTGTCCAAATATGCTTTCCCTTTGGGGCTCAAAAATATTTGCAGATACTGGCTATGATTACCTCTTTATCCTAAGATATTATTATGGTGAAACTGTATATGTAAGTTCAAGCGATATCATTGGGGGTGTGCAATATCCTTGGGAACCAGAACCCTTAAGCCTTGGTTCTTCAGGGGATAGAGTAACTAACCTGCAAGATAAATTAAATATAATAGCAAGAGTATATACAGCAATACCAGAGGCTGAATCAGATGGGGTATATGGGCCTGCTACAGAGGCATCTGTAAAAGCCTATCAGACAATCTTTGATAAAGCAGCGACAGGGATCGTTGACTTTGGAACATACTATAGTTTATCCAAACTTTATAATCGGCTAACCAGAGGTGAAGATT
This sequence comes from Anaerocolumna sp., assembly GCA_031975295.1. GTDB lineage: Bacteria > Bacillota > Clostridia > Lachnospirales > Lachnospiraceae > Anaerocolumna. The sequence continues at coordinate 2,226 of DALYNO010000574.1, forward strand.
TATGTGTCTGATTACTTATAGGTTTTAGTCTAGAACTCTCTGAAAAGAACTATGATAAGGGCTGTCTCCTCATGTAGTGGTACGAACTTAACATGCTTTACACAGTTTGACAGACCTTTGATAGATGATCTGCTGTGCTTAAAAGCAAGTTAATTTCGTATATAAATGACAGCCCCTTTGTAAGAATTTCATTATAATTACTTAAGCTGTATAATATTTAGCCTGTGCAGTCCACAGGGTATGATATAAACCTTTTTTCTCCTGTATCAGCTTATTAT
>DALYNO010000575.1:0-1109 GCA_031975295.1 Anaerocolumna sp.
TGTACAAATTGCCAATGAAAATTTATATAATAGGGCTTTTGTCGGGCAACTCATATTTATATTCTGATTATAACATCTTACCTGAATCATTTCTAGAGATTTCAGGGTATAAAAAGTGCTGCCAGCTTCACCATAGCTGACAGCACAAAATTCTCTTTACATATTTGGTATACTTCACATACTGTCAATGTGTGATTAAGAATCTGGTAGCAATCTTCTAACCTATGATTCGAAATCATTTGTTGGAACGCTATAAACTCATGTACCATACGGAGCTCATATTTATTTGACCAAATCTATTAGATTTTAGGATGGGGTGCAGCTTTTCTTTTTAACCTACTAATTGTATTCCAGTACTTCCATTTTCGATTTCTTTTAATATATCATTGGCAATGATTGCTTTGCCCGTAACACCATCTAAATTTTCAATACCTTTCGCTTGTCCAGCATCTTCATAGGACCCTTCTTCACAAGTGAGTACTTTATACCCGCCTTCTGCACCTCCTCCACTATAAGGAACGATTAAATCATGGTATCCATTGGTTACCTTATCGCTTATGATAATTGGCACATTTGCTAAAGTAAATCTTTGATTCACATACAATTGTCCTTGATTTTCTACAACCCATAGTGCAGAATCTCCACCTGTACCACTTGTGTATGGTCCCATTACAACAACAAATATTTCATTGCTTTCATCGTTATTAAGATCTAAATAATTATAGAAATATTTTGTTTGTCCAAGTTCTTCCTTTGAGATATCATACTCTTGCATAATAAGAGCTTCCAAAGCTTTATTTGATTTCGTTTCTGCCTTTATCCCTTTGATACCCTCTGGTAATTTTACCATAGGAACTTCCTTATTTTTATCTATTTTTGTTCCATTGTTTTCAGTATGTATTTTGACTCTACTGGTTTCAGTACTTTTAACAGCTTTTGTTTCAAACTTATCCCAATCTCCAGTAGCCGTCAATAAATTTCTTTCTGGATCAGCAATACCAGCAATATCTTCCTTGGCAACTATAGAAGAGGACAATTCTTTTCCACTGTTTGAACTACAGCCATACATCAGCCCCATGGAAAGTAACGCACATGTTGTAATTAATACT
>DALYNO010000575.1:1119-2500 GCA_031975295.1 Anaerocolumna sp.
CTAATTTCTTTTTATTCATAAAATCATCCTCCGTAATTTTCATTTATTACTTTCATCATTATTTGGTTTTACAATCAACTTGTCTGCCAATTGTTACTGCCAATGATCTGCTTTTTTGTCTCTTATATCTTGCATGGGTAGATGTTATCAATGAAATGTATCTTATTTGTATCTTAGCAGAATTATTTTATAAATTTATTAGGATTAATTCTTATAATTTATATAAGGATTTACTGTTAACTTACACATACCTATTACAAACCCCTGTGATAAGTATTTTAGTATAATAGGCTTATATTGAGGTTTCTTTTCACTTATGGTAAAATATAACAGATAGTCTTTCATATAAGTTATAAGATATTTCATTTTAGGAGGAGCATTATGCGTTATAGAGAAGTAAAAGTTATACAAAGTAATCCTCTTTTAAAGGGTCAAGCTAACTTAATTCCTGATGTAGTATATTCTACGCTGCAGGGTACAGAATTAAAAATGCAGATTTTACAACCTTGGACACCAGATGAATTAAAAGAAAAGACCAAATACCCCCTTATCGTATTCGTACAAGGAAGTGCCTGGACATTTCCAGATGTAAATTATCAACTTCCACAACTTTCCACCCTAGCAAAAGAAGGTTATGTAGTTGCTAGTCTAACCCATAGAAATTGTCTGAACGGACATCCCTTCCCTGGCTTTTTAGAAGACGTTAAAACAGCTATTCGCTTTTTGAGAAAGCATAGTAAGGAATATCTTATTAATTCTGACAGAATAGGTATCTTTGGAACATCTTCAGGCGGAAATACTGCACTATTGGTTGGTCTGACCCCAGAGGATACCCGCTATAAAACAAAGGAATATGAAGAATACTCTGATGCCGTTAAGATTGTGATTGACTGTTTTGGACCCACTGACTTAACCTATGTGATTCATAATATTGAGACACTGGAAGAAATGGACGAAGGTATGAGAAATATATTCTGCGGCTTAAGAGGTGAGAATACCAAGGAAAATATAGATAAATTACAAGAGATTAACCCCGTAAATCATATAATAAAAGGCAAAGACTACCCTCCTTTTTTGATTCTGCATGGGGACCAAGACACACTTGTAGCTTATGAACAGAGTGAGATAATGTATCAAAAATTAACAGATGCGAAAGCAGATGCCACTTTAATAAAAGTGGAAGGTGCTCCTCATGAAGGTTCCTTCTGGAGCAATGAGCTCTGGTCTGTTATAAAAGATTTTATAGACACTAATCTATGATGTGAGCACTGCGCTAATGCTGGTGTAGTAAGTTGTATGAAGGCATACATGGATGCACCCAATTCTAAGGGGCTGTCGCTTTACGATTGAAAAATCGTGAAGCGGCAGCTTCTCTTTAGCT
>DALYNO010000576.1:0-2494 GCA_031975295.1 Anaerocolumna sp.
CATTATTGAGACTGCATTATGACTGTTTTTTTGAATGAGTATCTCTGTCAGTATATTTACAATCAAATTAGAGGTTAGGGTCTCGACATATGGAAATTTCTTCTGGTTTATAGATATAATTCTGCGCATTGTACTTTCCATAAGGAATTTATCTTGCACTGATAGCAGTTCAAAGCCCTCTTTTGTATATTCCTCATAATAACCAAGGGTATTGGTACCGTTAAAATGCAACCAAAGAAATTCCCATTCATCCTTTCCTATAGCCTGATAATAATGAGGTTTCATGCAATTAATAAATAGCAGACTGCCTTCCATTAAACTAAATTCCTTCTGTTCATACTTTAGCTGCCCCTTGCCCGATATGGTATAGATAATTAAAAAGGAATTTAAGTTAACTCTTTCTGTAAAATAAGGATACTTTGTTTTGAAATATCCGGTTTCTTGTACGTAATAATATATGGATTTAGCTGTTTGTGTAGGTGTCAGAATAAGCCTGATGGAATCACTTGTCCAATTAGCGTTATAGCGTTCTTTATAATCTGTTATACTCTTCACGTTAATCTCCTGCCAAGATTCTATTATTTTCACTCAATATAATGTGATGTTTATCTAATTATATGGGTATATAATTATCTTGTAAAGAAGATTATTGATGAACAATATTCCACAATTATATTGGTTTATATTTTGATTAAATTTAAAGGAAAGAAGGACAAATCATATGGAAAAATTAAAACAAAGCAAAAAACCAAGAATTGGAATTTACACCATGGGCCTTAAAAGTTATTGGAACCAATTTAAAGGTTTAAGAGAGCGAATCCTCCACTATGGTGAATTTATCACGGAAAAAGTTAAAGAAATGGATGCTGAAGTTTATTTTTATGGGTTAGTTGACTGTGCAGAAGAAGGCAAAAAAGCAGGAGAATATTTTAACAGTCACAACGTTGATCTTATATTTGCTCATTCTGGTACCTATGTTACCAGTGCTTCTATTCTACCCGTGCATCAATATTGCAAAGCACTAACTGTAATCTTAAACCTTCAACCCACTGCAAAAATCAACTATGATAAAACCTCAACAGGTGAATGGCTGGCTCATTGCGGTGCATGTCCGGTTCCTGAATTCGCTAATGCATTCAACAGAGCAGGGATAACTTACAGTATTATCAATGGATTATTAGGTCTTGATCAGACACCCGAAATATCCTTAGCAAATGAAGTGACTGTAAATAGACCAGAAGCAATAAAAGCATGGCAAGAAATAAAAGAATGGGTACTGGCTGCAAGTGTAAAAGCTGGTCTCTCTCACTCACGTATTGGTTTCTTAGGTAATAATTATAGTGGAATGTTGGATATGTACAGTGATTATACCATGGTCCAGAGTCAAACAGGTGTTCATATTGAAATTCTTGAAATGTGTGATTTAGAGGAAATGCTTCTCTTAGTTACAGAAGATGAAATTCTTGAAAAAGAGAAAGAACTGAAGGAATTCTTTGTAATCAGTGATGATGTATCTGCAGATCCTTTGGCCAAGAAACCAACAAAAGAACAAATTTCATGGTCTGCTAAGGTAGCTGCAGCACAAGAGAGATTAATTCTGAAATATGACCTAGATGGTCTTACGTATTATTATCATGGATTTCCTGGGGGCGATTATGAATCTCTGCAAGCTGGCTTCATTGTTGGACATTCATTATTGACTGCCAAAGGAATTCCTTGTGCCGGTGAAGGTGATTTAAAGACCTGTATTGCAATGAAAATCTGTGATATTGTAGGAACAGGTGGAAGTTTCTGTGAGATAGTTGTTACAGATTATGAAGACGGTACTATACTATTAGGTCATGATGGACCTTTTCATTTAGCAATTGCAGAAGGTAAGCCTTTACTGAGAGGTTTGGGCGTATATCACGGTAAGCAAGGTACTGGTATATCCGTAGAAGCCAAAGTGAAAACCGGTGACATAACGAATCTTTCCTGTACCCAGACAATAGATGGTAAACTAAAATTCATTATTACAGAAGCAGAAAGTACCGATGGTAGAATTATGACCATTGGCAATACCCAGACTCCTGTTAAATTCAAAAAAGATCCGGACTCTTACATGGATGAATGGTTTGCTGAGGCTCCTACCCATCACTTTGCAATGAGTGTTGGACATAATGGTTCTTTATTTGAGAAAATTGGCAAGATTCTTGAGGTAAAAACTGTAGTACTAGACAAATAGTACTAAATGTAATTTTATCACCACGAAAGCCTTTATAAAGCTTTGCGTCTTCTAGTTCAAACCTAAATATGGTTCCAGGTCAGAAAGCTAACTTTATCTTTCACAGATTAAAAAGCTTTTGACTCCGGAACCATATTTATTGATTATCTCATTAGATGGAGGAATCTTTCATAGCCGGCGTTAATTTACTCCAATCCGTATAACATAAATCAAATATCATGGTTCCATCACTATTATCATAGGTAACCTTAAAACCCTCCTTTAATTCCT
>DALYNO010000577.1:0-2485 GCA_031975295.1 Anaerocolumna sp.
AGTATAATCTTACTATTGTTTTTGTGGGTCCTATTGTTTTTATGGGTCTACAACAGAATTAAGTAAGAACATTATTAGTATCATTTTCATTCATTGGATGACGAATTTTCTACGAATATAGCTGTATAATCTCTAGGTTAAATTACCAGGGCCAAAACTATTAGGAATAAACTCTTCTAATGTATATACTTGGTATTCTGTTTCAGACTTACCCAAAATCACATAGAAATTCTTAGGATTACAAAATTCTAACATAACTTGTCTGCACACACCGCAGGGTGGACAATAGTCTGTAAGTACACCACCTTTACCACCAACAATGGCTATTGCTAAAAATTCTTTTTTTCCTTCACTAATTGCCTTAAAAAAGGCAGTTCTTTCAGCGCAGTTAGTTGGAGTAAATGATACATTTTCTATATTACAGCCTTTATAAACATGAAAATCATTGGTGAGCAGGGCTGCTCCAACTTTAAAACCAGAATAAGGGGTATAGGAATATTTTAAACTGTCTATTGCTTCGTGAACCAATTTCTGGCAGGTATCTGCTCGTAATTCACCTGATATTTCTTCTTTTTTTAGAGGAATAAGCTCTGCTTTGTGGCTACAGATCAATTGATTTTCACTTTGTTTTTTATTTTCACTCATATAAAATCATCTCCTGTTATATAGTATTTTGTGTAATACTATTATACTATAATTTTTAAGAATTAGTAATAAAATCTAAAATAAAACCCTAACTACTTGAAAACCTAGTTTTCCCATGATAATATAATAGAATAAACATTTTTTAATATGGAGGTACTTATGAAGATATCTACTAAAGGTCGTTATGCACTTCGTTTAATGCTAGATTTAGCGCTGCACAATACAGGTGAATATATTACAATAAAAAGCATTTCTGCAAGACAGGAAATTTCAGATAAGTATCTTGAACAAATCATAACACAATTAAGTCGTGCTGGATATGTGAAAAGTATTCGCGGTGCCCAAGGTGGTTACCGTTTAGCAAAATCCCCTGAGGAATATACAGTTGGAATGATTTTGCGATTAATTGAAGGAAGCTTAGCACCAGTGGCCTGTTTGGAGGATGATTCCGAAACTTGCTCTAGATCTACTCAGTGTGCAACATTAGATGTGTGGAAGAAATTATATGATGCCATTAATGGTGTTGTTGACAATATTACTTTGGCTGATTTAGTAGACAAGCAAAACAGTATGACTGGTAATGACTATATTATCTAATTTTTTTATTATTTCAAGTTCCACTTTAATGTTACAAAATACGCAAAGCTTATTTTCAAGGGTTTTACGTTAATATAATTAAATGAAAGGTGGTATTTTATGTCTGAGAAAAGAAATCTAAAATTTGAAACACTTCAACTCCATGTTGGACAGGAAAATCCAGATCCAGCTACAGACGCACGATGCGTACCCATTTACCAGACTTCTTCCTACGTGTTTGCTAACTCAGCTCAGGCTGCAGGACGTTTTAACTTATCAGAAGGAGGTAATATTTATACCCGCCTAATGAACCCCACTTCCGATGTATTTGAACAACGTATTGCTGCCTTAGAAGGAGGTCTTGCAGCACTTGCTACTGCTTCCGGGTCTGCAGCCATTACTTATGCTATCCAAAATATTGCTCATGCCGGTGATCACATTGTTTCAGCTGTCACTATTTATGGTGGTACTTATAATTTATTTGCTCATACCTTAGAAGATTTTGGTATTACCACTACATTTGTTGATCCTGATGAAGAGGGAAGTTTTGAAAAAGCCATTCAACCAAATACAAAAGCAATTTTTATTGAAAGTCTTGGTAATCCAAACTCCAGTATTATAGATATTGCAGCAGTTGGGGATATCGCTCATAAAAATGGCATTCCTCTTATTGTTGATAATACCTTTGCAACCCCTTATCTGCTTAGACCTATTGCATACGGTGCAGATGTCGTAGTTCATTCCGCAACCAAGTTTATAGGTGGACACGGAACTTCTATTGGCGGTGTAATTATAGACTCTGGTAAATTTGACTGGGCTGCGTCTGGTAAATTCCCATATTTAACAGAACCCAATCCAAGTTATCATGGTATAAGCTTTACAAGTGCAGTTGGCGCTGCTGCTTACATTACCAAAATAAGAGTTACTCTTATGAGAGATACTGGTGCAACCATCAGTCCTTTTAACTCCTTTTTATTCTTACAAGGTTTAGAGACTCTATCTTTAAGAGTCGAACGTCATGTAGAAAATGCCTTAAAAATTGTAGACTATTTAAAGAATCATCCAAAAGTTGAAAAGGTAAATCATCCATCTCTTTTAGACAATCCTTATCATACGCTCTATAATAAATACTTTCCTAATGGGGGCAGCTCTATATTCACATTTGAAATAAAAGGTGGAAGTAAAGAAGCCATGGAGTTTATTGATAAATTAGAGATTTTCTCACTACTGGCAAATGTTGCAGATGTGAAGTCTCTTATTATCC
>DALYNO010000578.1:0-2485 GCA_031975295.1 Anaerocolumna sp.
TAAACTAAGTCGCTCCTTACATATAACCGGTGTATCTGCTACAGTATAAATTCGTAGATCTTATACCTTTTATAAAAGGCTTAAAGTAATGGTGAAGCTTCGCAGTACCTTTTAGATACTATATATCAAATAAGTACATACTTGTATAAAATGGCATAAAAGGGTATGATAAGAATAATATTATTTCAGGAGGTATACTATGAAAAAAGAAATACAGGTATTAGACTATGCAGGTGAAATTATGAAAGCCTTACAAAGTGGAGTCTTACTGACAACAAAAGTAGAGGATAAAGTAAATTCTATGACGATTTCCTGGGGAACCCTTGGTATTGAATGGGGAACGCCTATATTTACTGTATTTATAAGAGAAAATAGATTCACAAAACAACAACTTGATAAAAATCCAGAGTTTACAATTAACATTCCAGTTGGTGAATTTAATAAGAAGATACTTGGCTTTTGCGGAACAAAATCCGGTCATACAACAGATAAGATTAGCGAACTTAATTTAACCCTGGAAGAACCCAGTAAGATTTCAGTACCTGCTATTAAAGAATTACCCCTTACGCTTGAATGTAGAGTAGTTTACAAACAAAAACAAGATGAAAATGCCATTACAGAAGAGAATAGACTAAAATGCTACCCACAGGATGTAGACAGTTCCTTTCATGGTGCAAATAAGGATTATCATACCGCATATTATGGTGAGATTGTAAGTGCATATATAATTGAGTAAATAACTTAAGATAAATAATAGAACAATAAAATAGAACAATAAAATAGAACAATAAAATAGTAGTGAAAAGCGTATGTAATTCACGCTTAAGTGTTATGCGGAGGAAGGAATGTTACAACCCAAGACTAATACATTGGCGTTGTAATATATCCTTCTGTTTTACATTTGTCCCATGTAAATTCACAATATTTGGTATGGTATATTAAATTTCTTCCATAGGTTAATGTGTATTTCTAATGTGTGTAAATGATTGGTAAGTATAATTTTACCAGTTGAATTCTTCGAGATTAGTTGTTATAATAAGTTTGTAACAAAGTTAACAATTTTGTAACAAATAACTCTCTAAGGAAGAAATTATGTTTAATGTAAAAAAAATAGCAACCTTTATAGTAGCAGGAAGTTTGACAATTGTTGGAAGCACAACTATAGTACAAGCAGCAGAAGTGCCAATGGCTGGAATTGCAGTAGCTTTGGATGATTTTTATAATAATGCTGAGAATACAGATGTAATGGCAGTTGATCATTTACTAGATGAGATAGAAATCGAGAATACTTTAGCTTTTGCCCAAGTAACAAACTTCGTTAATATAAGAAATAAACCAAGCGAAGAAGGGGATATCATTGGCAAGTTATATGATAATGATGCAGCTACAATTCTAAGTAAAGAAGAAGGCTGGTATAAAATTCAGTCAGGATCTGTTACTGGATATATTAATGGTGATTATTTAGTGACTGGAGAGGAAGCTGTTGCCATTGCGAAAAAGGTCGGTAAAAGAATTGCCGAAGTGAATACAGAAACCTTATTTGTAAGAGAAAAACCATCTACTGATTCAACCATACTAAACTTAATTGGAATGGGTGATGATTTAAAGGTAGTCAAAGAAATAGAAGGTTGGGCAAAAGTTCAATTAGATGAAAATACATATGGGTTTGTTTCCGCTGATTATGTAAAACTGCAGACCAGGTATGAAGAGGCAGTTTCCATAGAAGAGGAACAGCAGCGTTTGGAAGAGGAAGCTGCAACTAATCAAGAAAATAGTAATCGTACAACTGTGGGCACGCCTTCCGCTGGATATACATCGGAAAGCACTTCCTCAGGAGGAGGCAGTATCGCTAATTATGCAGTTCAGTTTGTAGGAAATCCTTATGTTTGGGGTGGAACTAGCTTAACAAATGGAGCAGATTGCTCAGGTTTTGTTCAATCCGTATTTAGTAGATTTGGGATATCCGTCCCCAGGACTTCCAGAGCACAAGCAACTAGTGGAACTAGAGTATCTCTTGATAACATTAGATCGGGAGATTTAATATTCTATGCAAAAGGCGGAACCATTAACCACGTGGCTATCTACATTGGTAACGGAAGAGTTATTAGTGCAAGTTCTCCTTCAACAGGAATAAGAATCTCTGCATATAACTATAGAACACCGGTTAAAGCAGTAAGATATAACTAAAGAACCAGCTTAATAAATGGATAAGCAAAATAGAATGATTTAAAATAAAAAGCACATAAGGGTTTTGTAACAATAGAGTGTCATAAGGTATATAAACAGATAAGTTCATTTCACAGTCTGAATATACCTTTGACGCTCTATTTTTTTCGTAATATTTTTACTAAATATTAGAAATTTTACTAATTGACATCCAATATTAGGAAGCTTAGAATGATATTATGACGTGAGCGAGAATTCACAAGCAAGTCCAGCTAAGAAATGTCAATAGTTTAATCTAAAAATATTTAATATTTTGCTG
>DALYNO010000579.1:0-2480 GCA_031975295.1 Anaerocolumna sp.
TGTACAAATTGCCAATGAAAATTATATAATAGGGCTTTTGTCGGGCAACTCATATATACAGATTTGAGGTCCAGAGGCATACTTAGCTTACGAAATGTAAATGACTGAATATATATACTTCTGACTCGACTTTCCTTCAGATGGCAAATTTCTTATTAAGCCTCAAAGCTACAAAAATACTCAAGTACACATGGAACTGCAGTGCTTCCTGCCCCGCTACACAACAATTAGGATGAAGGAGTTACATTGGCACTGCAGTTATGATTATAATAACCTATAAATCTGTCTTCATACATAAAATACAAGGTAATTATTGTATGATTAGAGTATCAACAGCATCTCTAATCCTGTATATCATTTAACATTTTCTTTAAATCTCCTATATTATATACAGGAGATCTGCAGCTACCATTTTCACATAAATAATACGAGGCTTGATTTTTAAGAACAACATAATCCTTTGTAAAAGGTGCAACTTGGCATAATTCCTCTTGATTTATAGAATCTTTTATAAGAACTGTTAAATCTGGCATAAAATTATCTCTTAAAAACTCTTTCAGTTGGTTATCTGTATCCAAGTTTTCATTATCAGTAATCCCTTTAACACAAACCAATTCTTTTGTTGGATATATTTGATTTAATACTGTTAAGTTGCTAAAGGTGTGAGACATTGGATGTTCCATATTTCTAGCCAAGTACTTAAGTTGTAAATCCAGATAGTTTATAAATACTGTTTCTCCTGTCAAAGCAGCTAACTTCTCTAAACAATAGGCTGCTACAGAATTACCTGATGGGATAGCACCATCATAAATTTCTTTTGGACGATGGATCAATTGTTCTCCATCCTCTGCATACAAATAAAATCCACCATTTTCTTTATCAAAGAATTTATCAATGAGTACATTGGCATATTGAACCGCCCTTTTAAGATAGTCCACCTCATATCCCGCCTCATAAAGACTAATAAGAGCATAACAGTAAAAGGTATAATCATCTATATGACCTTCTCCCTTACTTTCCCCTTCTCTAAAGGTTACTTTTAATTTATCTTTATCTGTTAAATATTTTTGAATAAAAGCTTCCGCTCTTAAAGCCTGTTCAAGATACTTGGTACTACCAAGAACTGTATAAGCCTTTGCAAATGCCGCAATCATAATTCCATTCCAGGAGGTTAGTATTTTATCATCTTTATGCAATTTCGTTCTGCCAAGGCGATATAGATACATCTTCTGACAAAGCGACTCAATTCTATCATCCCTTTCACTTACTTTCTTGCCTAAGTGGATATCAGCTATTCTATTTGGGATATTCTTTCCTTCAAAGTTACCTTCACGGGTTATATTAAAGTATTTGTTGAAATAAACTCCATCCTTTTCACCAAGAACATCAATGGCTTCCTTATAATCAAATATATAGAACTTGCCTTCAACACCGTCACTATCAGCATCTAATGCACAGAAGAACCCTCCTTCATTATGGGTTAGTTCTCTGCTTACAAAAGTTAAAATCATTTCTGCTATTTTACCGTAATGTTCTTTTTTGGTATACTGATAAGCTTCCAGATATATAATGGCAAGTAGACCGTTGTCATATAACATCTTTTCAAAATGGGGTACCAGCCAAATACTATCTGTTGAGTACCTGCAAAATCCAAAACCAATATGATCAAAAATTCCTCCCCGGTACATAGCATCCAGGGTTTTTTGGACAATTTCTAATGCCTCTTTATCCTTCTCATAGTAAGCATAACGAAGTAAAAAGAATAGATTATGAGGTGTTGGAAACTTAGGTGCTTTTCCAAATCCGCCATCTTCTTTATCAAAGAATCTTTTTAAGCTTGTAATTGCCTGATTTATTATCTCCTTCGGATTCAATTCTTCCGTCTGTTCTGATTCCTTAATGGCTTCTATAATATTTTCACTACTTTTAATTAATTCATCTTTTCTAGTTTTCCATACACCTATTACTGACTCCATTAAATCAATAAATCCTGGTGATTGATATCTTGATTTCTTGGGAAAGTAAGTACCTGCAAAAAAAGGCTTCTGGTCATAAGTCATAAATATTGACAATGGCCATCCACCACTCCCAGTTAACTTCTGGCATACAGACATATAAATATTATCAACATCTGGTCTTTCTTCTTTATCAACTTTGATAGCTATAAAGTTATCATTTAAAATCTTAGCAACTTCCATGTCTTCAAAAGATTCATGTGCCATTACATGGCACCAGTGGCATGTTCTCAAAAGCAACCACGTCAGCTATACCCAATAGATAGAAAAATTGGTTTATCCTCTTTTTTTGCTTTGGTGAATGCTTCTTCACTCCAAGCATACCAATTAACTGGATTATATGCATGCTGTAGAAGGTATGGACTTTTTTCATCTATCAATCTATTGGGTATTCTTTTATTGGTTGTCATGGGCATCAACTCCTTTCTGTTTTAAGTTTTCACAATTATTATATCCTAATAAGAA
>DALYNO010000580.1:0-2478 GCA_031975295.1 Anaerocolumna sp.
ATTTGTGCAAATTGCCATCGTAATATAAAAAATAGGGCATTTGTCGGGCAACTCAAGTAATTATTTTCCTTTCCTTCCTTTAAAAATATATAAAAAAACACACTTATATCCTAGATGTTAAAGATTACCCTATGTAATAATCTTTAGCATCTAGGATGAAGTGTGTTGCTTCGTTCCTTTATATATAAATAAGGTCTTATTGATTATACAATTAAGTCTCCCATTTGATACATACCAGCAGTTTTACCTTTTAAAAATTTTGCTGCCTGAATGGCTCCTTTTGCAAATATAGCTCTAGAGTAGGCTGTGTGTTTTATCTCAATTACTTCATCCAAGCCTGCAAATATAACTTCATGCTCGCCAACGATAGTTCCGCCTCTTACTGCAGATATACCAATTTCTTTTTTCTGACGTTTTTCTCTAACCTGACTTCTGTCAAATGTATATTCATATTTTTCATCCAATACTTCATTTATACTGTCAGCCAAGGCTAAAGCAGTTCCGGACGGTGCATCTACTTTCTGGTTATGATGTTTTTCTACAATTTCAATATCAAAATCTGCAGCCGACAGTGATTTGGCAGCCAATTTAAGAAGCTGTATTACTGTATTAACACCCAAAGACATATTTGCAGATCTTAGTATAGCAACTTTTTTAGATGTCTCCTCTACTCTGATAAGGTCTTCCTCAGAAAGACCAGTGGTACATAAGACAATTGGTAAATTATGATTTATAGCATAGTCAAGCATTTCACTAATTCTTAAGGGAGAAGAAAAATCAATGATAACATCTGCTTCTATATTACAGTCAGTAAAATTAGTAAATACAGGATAATCACTATGATCTGTTCCAGCCTCAGCAACTCCGGCAACAATCTGTGCCGTTTCATCCTCTTTTACTATTCTGGTAATTTCCTGACCCATTCTTCCTAAGCAGCCACGTAATATAATTCTTGTCATTTTATCCTCCTGTATATAAATGGTATTTATTATTCTAATGAACTACTGTAATATTTTACCTCAATTTCTTCTATTTATCCAGTACCATTTACGTTTTTGTTAGCCCAGCACTGGAAGTCCAATATTTTTCATACATGCAGCCAATCTAAGTACATTTTCTGGTTCCAGTTCTGTCAGAGGTTTTCTTAAAGTTCCAACTTCATATCCCATTAAATTAAGAGCACATTTAACTGGAATAGGGTTAACCTCACTAAAAAGTGCATCAATTAAAGGAAGATACTTTAACTGGCTATCTCTGCTGCCTTTTACATCCCCATTTAGATACATTTCTACAATATCATGGGTTTCTTTTGGTAGTATATTAGATAACACAGAGATGACACCAATACCCCCTAAAGACATTAGTGGTACGATTTGATTATCATTACCAGAGTACAGATCAATGTCACCCTGGGTTAATTGCATTAGGTTCGCCACTTGTGAAATGTCTCCACTGGCTTCTTTGATGCCCACAATGTTGTCCACTGCTTTTACTAATTGAGCAGCAGTTTTGGGAAGTATATTACAACCTGTTCTTCCAGGTACATTATATAAAATAATAGGTAAATCTACGGCCTTTGCTACATCCATAAAGTATGTGCCTAACCCTTTTTGGGTAGCTTTGTTATAATAAGGTGTCACCACTAAAAGTCCATCTGCACCAGCATGATAAGCATCCTTTGACAGTTCTATTGCTGTCTCTGTATTATTGGAACCAGTTCCTGCAATTACCGGGACTCTTTTATTTACTTTAGACACTGTATAACGGATACATTCCATATGTTCTTTTTCAGTTAAAGTTGATGACTCGCCTGTAGTTCCGCAGATAATAATACTATCTGTTCCATTCTTTATCTGAAACTCCAATAATTCACCTAATTTGTCGTAATTAACTTCCATATTTTCTTTAAATGGTGTAACAATTGCAACACCAGCTCCAGTAAAAATAGCCATGAGGGCACCTCCGTATTTTGGGTTTTCGTTGATTATAAGAATTGTAACAATGGAATTGCATAAAAAAAGCCGACCAAAGAGTCGACACTAAAGAAATCTTCCAATTACGCAAAAAAGCATAATAAAGTATATGAAACATTCTTTAGGCAGCACTCCATCAAAAGCTTGATGACAGTCATATGACTCTTAATCATATGCCCAACAAAAGTAATGCAGAATTACTCTCATTTCGGCATCTTTTCCTTTCCATTGTATCATTTATGTCTGCCATATCAAACAATGTACTATTAAAAAATGCGCCTCTACCAAATTCGTTATTAGATTCAATAATTATGACCTTAATATTAGCATTCCTTACCTGGGTTGTCAATACAAATTTCTATTCATATGAGTATCTAATCTTCTAGAATAAAAGGAATTCATAAATAATATGATGAGTCGCCCGACAAATGCCCTACTTTTTATATTACCATGGCAATTTGCACAAATCAAAAAGTATCATGCTTCGATTTCAATGCATAAGAAT
>DALYNO010000581.1:0-2477 GCA_031975295.1 Anaerocolumna sp.
TCGGAAGTGATAGCCTATTTGATAGCCAGAGAACGACTTACCACCGGCAGTGTGGAAGAAGCGGTTAAGAATGCCATGTTAAAACTTAGCGGTGCATATTCCTTAGTTATTATGAGTCCAAGAAAATTAATTGGAGCAAGAGATCCTTTTGGTTTTAGACCTTTATGTATCGGCAGAAGAGGCAATGCTTTTGTCCTTGCTTCTGAGAGTTCCGCCCTTGATGCAGTAGATGCTGAATTTGTAAGAGATGTACTGCCGGGTGAAGTAGTTATGATTAACGAAGATGGAATTCATTCAGACATGACAATGGCCCAGCCTAAAGCAGCAAAATGCATTTTTGAGTATATTTATTTTGCCAGACCGGACAGTTGCCTTGATACAGTTAGTGTTTATAATTCAAGAATTATGGCAGGAAGAATTCTAGCCCAAACCCATCCTATTGATGCAGACTTAGTAGTTGGTGTACCTGATTCGGGAAATGCAGCAGCTATGGGTTATTCTTTTGAATCAGGAATCCAGTATGCAACAGCTTTTGTAAAAAATAGCTATGTTGGACGAACTTTTATTAAACCAAAACAATCAATGAGGGAATCAAGTGTTAGAATTAAGCTAAATGTATTAAAAGATGTGGTAAAAGGTAAAAGAGTTATTATGATAGATGATTCTATCGTAAGAGGAACCACAAGTGAGAGAATCGTTAGAATGTTAAAACATGCAGGCGCAACAGAAGTTCACGTTAGAATCAGCTCTCCACCCTTTCTTTATCCCTGTTATTTTGGTACAGATGTCCCTTCCGATGACCAGCTCATAGCACATAATAATACTGTAGATAAAATCAGAGATATGATTGGTGCTGATTCTCTAGGTTACTTAAGTGTTGACAGATTAAGCGAGTTAATTAATGGAGACAAAGGATATTGTGATGCCTGCTTTACTGGTAATTATCCGATCGAGCCTCCCAAAGAAGATATTAGAGGCGAATATGAAAGGTAATAAAAAAACCTTGCTTTTCTCTTATGAATAAACCATAATAGAACAGGAAATTGTAAAATAAAAAAATAAGTAAAGTTTTTCACCTTACAAGGAGGTATTTATGAACACCGACAGTTATATCAGCCCTATGTCTGAGAGATATGCTAGTAAAGAGATGAAGTATTTGTTTTCTCAGGATATGAAATTTAGAACATGGAGAAGACTTTGGATTGCACTTGCTGAGGGCGAGAAAGAACTGGGTTTAAATATAACCGCAGAGCAAATAGATGAACTGATTCAATTTAAGGATGATATAAATTATGATGTAGCAAGAGAAAGGGAAAGTCAGGTAAGACATGATGTTATGTCTCATGTTTATGCCTATGGACAGCAATGCCAGAAAGCAAAAGGTATTATTCATTTAGGCGCTACTTCTTGTTATGTTGGTGATAATACAGATATTATTGTTATGACAGAAGCATTAAAGGTAATTAAGAAGAAGTTACTTAATGTAATGGATGTATTATCAAAATTTGCATTAGAATATAAAGACCTGCCAACACTTGCTTTTACGCATTTTCAGCCTGCACAGCCAACAACTGTAGGCAAAAGAGCAGCATTGTGGCTTATGGAACTAAAATTAGATTATGATGATCTCGAATATGTTTTAGATAATATGCTACTCTTAGGCTCCAAAGGAACTACAGGAACCCAGGCAAGTTTCCTTGAACTCTTTGATGGAGATCATGAGAAAATAAAAGAATTGGACAGAAAAATAGCTAATAAAATGGGATTTAAGGGATGTTATCCGGTATCTGGACAAACTTACTCACGTAAAATTGATGCCAGAGTGCTTAACATTCTTGCTGGAATTGCAACCAGTGCACATAAATTCTCTAATGATATCAGATTACTCCAGCACTTAAAAGAAATTGAAGAACCCTTTGAGAAACATCAAATTGGCTCTTCTGCTATGGCGTATAAACGAAACCCTATGCGCTCTGAAAGAATTGCTTCCCTTGCTAACTATGTTATTGTAGATGCACTAAACCCAGCGATTACATCCGCTACCCAATGGTTTGAAAGAACGTTAGATGATTCTGCCAACAAAAGAATCAGTGTTCCAGAAGCATTTCTTGGGGTTGATGGAATCTTAGATTTATACCTGAATGTAGTAGATGGACTTGTGGTTTATCCAAAAGTAATTCACAAACACCTTATGGCAGAACTTCCTTTTATGGCCACTGAAAACATTATGATGGATGCAGTAAAAGCAGGTGGAGACAGACAGGAATTACATGAAAGTATTAGAACCCTGTCCATGGAAGCAGGAAGAAATGTTAAGGAAAAGGGACTTGAGAACAATTTACTTGAATTAATTGCAGAAGACCCTACCTTCCCTATGAATTTGGAAGATTTACAAGCTACTATGGATCCTTCTAAATACATTGGAAGAAGTAAAGAACAGGTAGAAGAATTTATGGATGAAGTAATCAATCCAATAT
>DALYNO010000582.1:0-2471 GCA_031975295.1 Anaerocolumna sp.
TCTTTATTAAATAGAAGTTTTATTATATAAAATTAGTAGATTATATATTTATTATATCAATTAAGTTCAATATTTTCAAGTTTTAGAAGAATAAATGACAAGAATCAGAAAATACAGTATGATATACTTATACCATAGAAACCAAAGTGAACGTTATTTATGGAAATAATCTATAAAAGCAGGTTATGTTTTTCTATATCTTCGTTCATGATAACTATGTTTAACCTAGAAGGAGTAAGCTTTTTAAGCAGAAGTCAAACTTACTTGTATCAGAGGGTAAAACTCTCACTGATATAGCAACCAAGCTGCTTCATAGGTTATAAGCAAGTAACGAAGTGGATTGAAAATATCCGACTTATAGAAAGGATGATTACATTATGGAACTTAGAACAGCTTCATCACCCAAGGACGTAAAACATTATACAACAGATAGATTAAGAGAAGAATTTTTAATTGATGATTTATTTAAAGCTGACGAAATTAAAACAGTATACAGTCACATTGACCGTATCATTACCGGTTCTGTAGTACCACTTAAGCCTATAGCTTTAACTGCCGGAGAAGAAATCAGAGCAGAATATTTCTTACAAAGAAGAGAAATCGGTATTATTAATATCGGTGGAAAAGGAACTGTTACAGTAGATGGAACAGTTTATGAATTAGAATATAAAGATGGTATTTACATTGGCATGGGTGCAAAAGACGTTGTATTTGCAAGTGCTGATGAAAGTAAACCTGCTAAATTCTATTTTAATAGTGCACCGGCACATGCTACTTACCCTACAGTGCATATTAAACCAGAGAATTGTATTCAAGTAGAATTAGGTTCCTTAGAACAATCCAATCACAGAGTAATTACTAAATATATTTTACCAGGACAGGTAGAAAGCTGCCAGTTGGTAATGGGAATGACAAGTCTTAAGCCAGGAAGTGTATGGAACACTATGCCATGCCATACCCATGACAGAAGAATGGAAGTGTATTTATACTTTGAAATGCCGGAAGATGCACTTGTATTCCACTATATGGGTGAACCAACAGAGACTAGACATATTGTAATGAGAAATGAACAAGCGGTTATTTCTCCAAGCTGGTCAATTCATTCTGGATCCGGAACAAGAAACTATACTTTTATCTGGGGTATGGTTGGAGAAAATCAAGATTTTGATGATATGGACGGCGTTGCCATAAAGGATATCAAATAGTTTTCATTTTTATTTTATACTGACAAAAGAACAATGAAACATGAAGTAGCATTATATTTCACTTATATTAAGGAGGAAATTATGAGTATATTAAATCAATTTTCATTAGAAGGAAAAGTTGCTCTTGTTACAGGCGCATCTTATGGTATTGGCTTTGCAATTGCGTCCACTTATGCAAAAGCAGGTGCAACAATATGCTTTAATGACTTAAAACAGGAATTTGTAGACAAAGGTATTGAAGCTTATAAAGCAGCAGGAATTGAAGCTCATGGTTATGTTTGTGATGTTACAAATGAAGACCAAGTTGTAGAAATGATTGCAAAAATCGAAGCAGAAGTAGGTGTTGTTGATATTCTTGTAAACAATGCAGGTATTATTAAGAGAGTACCAATGATTGAAATGTCAGCACAGGATTTTAGAACTGTTATCGATGTTGACTTAAATGCACCTTTTATTATGTCTAAGGCTGTTATTCCTAGCATGATTAAAAAAGGTCACGGAAAGATTATAAATATCTGTTCCATGATGAGTGAATTAGGACGTGAAACAGTTTCTGCATATGCAGCAGCTAAGGGTGGTCTTAAAATGCTTACTAAAAATATCGCTTCTGAATACGGCGAATATAATATACAGTGTAACGGTATCGGACCGGGATACATTGAAACACCACAAACTGCACCACTTCGAGAAGAAGGACATCCTTTTAATAATTTTATCATCTCTAAAACTCCTGCAGCTAGATGGGGTAAAACAGAGGATTTAGAAGGACCAGCAGTATTCTTAGCATCTGAAGCTTCCAACTTTGTAAATGGACATATTCTTTATGTGGATGGTGGTATTTTAGCTTATATCGGCAAACAACCTAATTAATTGCATATACCTTTTTCCAGCGGAACGAAATCGTTCCGCTGGTTTGCCATAAAGAGATTTATTCATTGTTTTTTATACAGTCACAAAATGAGAGTCGCTTTTTATAAGAAATAAAATGGATGGAAGAGCGAGTCTATAATTGAGGTGCTGGTATTTATTCCAGGATGGAGGTTTGACACTCTAATCTTTAGATTAGGAATTTATATGATTCTATAATGGGATAAGTACCATTATATTAATGCAGAAAGGATGCCACGCTTAGATTCTAAATAGATTCAAGTCTGTGGCAATAGCTCATCTTATGCTTAAGGTGGGTTAAAATGGTGGATGGCTTTGGAATTAAGTCTTAGTATTTTAAATAAAAATAACGAAACCCTTGCCTATATAAAAGACTAT
>DALYNO010000583.1:0-2469 GCA_031975295.1 Anaerocolumna sp.
TTACAGGGGATAACTCCTTTACCCACCCTGAAATAGTAGATTTTGCTATGCCATAGATGACACCCTTTCGCTCCACTGTCATTACAACAGTTTCCACACTACTACGAATGTCTCCGCCCCTATCCCGTGCTTCTCTACTTTCGGTCTCGCTTTTCTGTGGCTTGCACCTTTTCGATTATCATCACGTCACAGGTTCCCATGTTTCACACAGACGCCTAATATATGCTCATGCCGTCTTAATACCGTCTGACGGATGGACAGCATTTCAGGTATCCTCCATCCTTATCCCTGCCCAGTGGTGAAGAACAGGTTTTGTCAGCCCTTACGCTATCGATACTTCATCAACGGTTCACTTGCGTTCATCTTCATATATCTCACATGACTGTTTTGTACAGCCTTTTCCCTAATCGTTTCCCACCATGGCTCTTTACCGCAGCAGTATTAGGGTTGTTTGGCAGATTTGCCTGTACAATTCCTGCAGAAGGACCTTCCTTCATCATCTGTGTGCCTTTCATGGCACACCACCACCGTGCGTACCGTTCGGTACATGGCGGTTCAATAGAATTAACTTACTTGTAACTATCTTTCTGACATTGTTATAAACCCTTGTTCTTTGAGATATTGATTGGTGAGTGGTCTTGACAGGATTGGGGCTGTGGATATTCTCCAATAGCCTTTTCTTATATTCGCAAATTCCCATGCTTTAAAGTTTTCAATTCCATGTTTGACCAAATTTTCATGTTTGGTTTTTATCTTTTTCCACTGTTTCCAGTGACACATTCGAATTCTTCTACGTAACCACTCATCAAGCTCCTTAAGTACATTTTTCATCTCTGCAAGTTTAAAATACTCTATCCACCCTAAGATAGTTTGCTTTATTTTAAGTGCTCTTGTCTCCATACTCATAGCATTGCTTCTTCCAGTGATACTTTTCAGTTTCTTAAGTGAGTTTGTATGTACCCTTATTCCCATTTCACCCTTTTTCGGATAAAATGTATATCCCAGATATTTTAACTTCCATGGTCGATCTATCTTACTTTTCTCTCGATTGACTTTCAGTTTTAAGTCTCTATAAATCTTGTGATGCTTTCCATAACACGGATTGCTGATTTCTTACTCTTTACATAGAATGTTACAGTGTCATCAGCATATCTACAGAAGTTTAACCCTCGCTTTTCTAATTCTTTATCAAGTTCATTCAACATGATAAGTAATGGTAATAGATTTCCCACTTGAGGTACTCCTTCTATTGTGGTGTTTGCTACACCATTAATCATTACTCTGGCATTCAGATAACTTCTAATTAATGATATCACTCGGATATCCTTTACTTCTTTATATATCAATCCGATTATTTTATCATGATTGACTGTATCGAATCATCTCCATAACGCACTCTAAAATCTCCCCAGGTAAGAACGCAATCTTCCTCTCCATCTATCTGTCACATTTACATCTTTTGTTTTCGAGTAGTTATCGGGCTTTGACTTGTCATGCAGCCTTACCCACAATTCCTTCAGATTCGCCCTCACGGACGAAACCCTTGCCTTAGGCTATGCACTTTCCACTACTAGGACGTGCTAGGGACTTTAACCCATAAGATTGCGCCCATGCTGGGTGCACAAAAAAAGGAGCCAAATTTATTTAACTCCTTTTGGGTTTGTCTATTCTTTCCTAATTATCTTGCAAGGTAACAGGTTCTACCTAAATCTATTGGTTGAGAATAAATATTTCCGATATCTTCAATTACAACATAAAGACTTACAATACCAGATGCATATATATACGCATCTTTTTGATTACTAGATATACTATATCCTATATTAGTCTGTTGAAAAGATGAAAAAGGAAGAGCGCTATATGTAGTAAATGGAGATATATAAGAAATATATCCTGTATGAGCTGATCCTGTTGTACCATAATTAGCCTTTAAATACACAGTTATAGGTATGTTCCCCCAACTGGCTACTTCAACAATATCATTAGTTGCACTTACACTTAAAACATTCACATTTTCAGTATTAAATTGTTTTTTTAATTTATCATTTTTAATTTTTTCTTCTTTTACTAAATTATTAAAATTATCAAAATATTGTTGAGCCTCTTCTACAGTTTCAAATTCTAATGGTACTATTCCTTCTGGAATTTCATTTAAAGATACCTCTTCTATAGTCGTTCCTTCTGGAACAATTATAGATTCTTTTTTAACACTATCTGCTTGAGCAATATTTGATACTGAACTAGCTATCAGCAAAGTTAATGCCATGATTAAACATTTTATATTTTTTCCTTTTCTCATTTATATACTCCCTTCTTATCATTAGACTAGACAAACCTGTATTTAGTATTGCAGTTTATATGTTAATTGTCAAGTATTTACAATGGTAAATTTTACCTACTAAGTTCTTGACATTTTCAAGCATCAGGTACTTAGGTGTCTCATTATACTTTTCTGTGGTTTCCAACAAT
>DALYNO010000584.1:0-2467 GCA_031975295.1 Anaerocolumna sp.
CATAATAGTTTGTCAATCTTAAAAATAGAACGAAGGGACGTACTCTGATTACAAGGCTTCTATTCTGATTCATTATTTCACTATATACATTATATAACAATACTTATAAGATTCAATGTATTAAACAATCTTCCTACAACGACAAAGAATGTGAAAACACATTATCCCACTGACACGTTGTCATGCAAGAGACAACCTTCCATGAGCCCGGCATATGCCTTCCCCCAGATAGGGCTTTTTATTGTATAAGAATAGCGGAGAATTTTACTATACCGGAACGAAGAAGTGCAAAGCACATACTCCCACTGACACGTTGACATGCAAGAGACAATCTTCCATGAGCCCGGCATATGCCTTCCGCCAGATAGGCTTTTTATTGTATAAGAATAGCGGAGAATTTATTGAAATAAAAAATGCACTCACTTATTATGAGCGCATTCTAAACGTCTGTTTAGTTCTATATATGAAAGCAAACACCATCTGCATTACGTCTTACCTCTTATCTGATTTTTCCTTCTCCAGTCTCCACTTTATTAACAAAGTCCATATTGTAACGCACGGCACCATGATCTTTAATTACCGTGGCTCTTGTGATGCGGATTGCTAAAATAATGCAATTTTCATCCTTTTCATTATTGGCATCATCGTACCAAGTGGCAAAGGCATCACGAAGTTTAGACCTTAATACAGCATTTTTTGGATCTAAAACCCAGCCGAGATTCTCGCCAATTCCATTACCTGAAAACCACTCGAAGCAAACTGCAAATGCTACTTCTTGGTTTTTCGATATCTGCTGCATTTTAGTTGACTTAGCCCAAGTAGTAATATAAAAAACACCATCTTCATAATAAGCGTCTACATCACGTACATAAGGACGTGGGTTCCCATCCGCGTTTGGTTCCATAGCGATAGTCGAGAGAGAAATAAGATTGTCTTTACCGTTGCCGCACCTTTCCTCAACTAATTTTAATCCTTCTTCATATCTGCTCATAATTATTTCCTCCTAATAAAATCATAATCTAAACCTTAATTTATGGAACTCTCAGCATATTCAGATAACCCTATACCCATTTGTATTGAGGCTCCATTCCCCCTCAAGTCAATTTTATTCGATTTGCCAATTAATAAAGACGGCTAAGTTGTTTACGAATATTTCCAGGACAAAAGTACGCACATCTCCACATAATTTGAGGGTCAGGATGTTGTCTTTGGAACCGTCCGTTGGAGAAAACATATCATCTACCACCCGGATTATTTCAACTATAGAATTGGAAACAAGCAATACATCTGGGGATACTCCATTTCAACCGTTTCCTTTGGATAAACTTCCACTGTGAATTCATTATTCAATTTAATCTTTTCATTCTTTGCCCATTTCTTCGCTTCTTTTTGTTTCGCCATCAACTTAGTATCCACCATGTCCTGATGATTTTCTCCATTAAATTCAACCTTAACATACTTTCCCGCTGGGATTGTAAAACTCTTGAATCCTGTTTTCTCCTCTTGGATTTCAG
The DNA here is from genome assembly GCA_031975295.1 of Anaerocolumna sp. GTDB lineage: Bacteria > Bacillota > Clostridia > Lachnospirales > Lachnospiraceae > Anaerocolumna. The sequence goes on from DALYNO010000584.1 coordinate 1,515, forward strand.
TTATTTCAATACCAACTATATAGTCCGGCACTTTATTCAGACAAACAGCATATTCAATTTCTTTATCTCCACGATTTGAAGTACTATTCTTCACATCCTCCGTGAACTTGTCCCACATCATCCCAAGACTATTAAAACTAATCGGTAAGCCAGAACTCTGTAAATTCAACCCATACACTATAATATCTTCTACAACTGTTACTACTGCAATATTACACTTTTCATGATACATTTTACATTTCCTTTCTATGTAACTGATTATTCTATATATTCTATATAGTTTTTTTATTAATAGATGAATGCAATTTATGTATTTTAATTTTTTGAAGATGAAAGCGACTACAACAGTAGCAATGCTACACTCCCTTAATATCTTAATAAATATGGATGATATTTTAGAATACATCCATAACTCTCCAGAATTTACATCAGATATTTCAGTAATTTATAATTGCTCATTAACATTTAGCATTCTTAACATAAAAAATACTTCTAGAATGAAAATCATGGTTACTATAATTGTATAACTTTAATTCTGTTATTGCAACAAATAACACATATTTTTCCATATTATGTTTTAGAATTAAAATTCATTGTTAAGATATTTTCTTATCTCACAGTCATCCCATGTTGTATCTTTATAAACATTATGGTAGGCACGCTGCTCCACTATATCTTCGGTTATAATCAAAACTGTATTGTTCTGAATATCAAGTACGCGCCATTCGTATCTGTCAAATACTATTTTATCTCCTACTTGCATATTACCCCCTGCAGTATTATATGATTTTCCCGACAAAAGCCCTATTATATAAATTTTCATTGGCAATTTATATAAAGCAGAAAGTGTAAATGCGCCTATGGAAATGCATTAGAATTCCTTTTCTCTGATTATTTGTGTTATAACATGAAACAGATTGTCTGAGCAAAGCGAGTTATCTGTTTCATGTTAT
>DALYNO010000585.1:0-2466 GCA_031975295.1 Anaerocolumna sp.
TCTATGCAAAGTATGATAATCATATTGCTTTTTGTAAAATTACAGTTATTAGATATAATCCTGTCAAGGCAGTCCAGACAAAAAATTATATTGGTTATACGGGAACTGACTTAGAGGTTGTAAAGAAGGCAGCGGAAGTAATAGATACTAATATTAAGACTGGTATGAGTGATGAAGAAAAAATGAAAGCAATTCATGGATACTTATTAAGTAACTGTGATTTTTATAATTTGGGGTTACATAATGCCAAGCAAAGCTATTATGGACTTGTTGGTACTTTACTTGAAAAAACAGCAGTTAGTCAAGGATATGCGTATACTTACAAATATTTCATGGATATATTAGGTATTTCAACCCGAATTACTGAACGTAAGTCTTTTATGTGGAATCAGGTGTATCTGTATGGTCGTTGGTATGCTATAAATATTCCAATGGATGAACTTAGCTATAGAAATACAGAACTCTATTTTGATCCAGAACACAGCAATATGCCTGATGATCAGTTCTCAGATATGGTTATACAGGAAGAGGTTAACTATGAATACATCTTATCTGAATATGGAAAAGGAACCTATGGTGGTAATGAAGCTGCTGTATTAGCTTATTTAGCTAATAAGACTTCTCAAAATGTAACGGAATACACTGTAATATTAGATCCCAATTTTCCTTTTAGTGAACAATTTCAACTAGAGAATAATGACAAAATTACTGAACAGGTTCAAGGTAAAGACTACTATATCCCAAATAACCTTCCATATATAAAAAATACTAAAAACATTTATGTCAGCAGTCTAAATACAAGATCAGACGGCACAGGAATCTCCTATCCAAATAACTTTGTAAAAGGCATAAAGGAAAACCTATATCTATACTGTATCTGGGATGTGCAAATTGATCCAATGATTAAAGTAAATGTAACAGGTGGGAAAGGCAGTCTAAATGGTTATTGGGAAAAAGTAAGCGGATGCAAAAATTATGAGCTGCGTTACGCAACCAATAGTTCTATGAAGAAGGCGGTTACTAAAAACGTAAAAGGTCTAAAGGTAAAAATTTCTGGTTTAAAGCATAAAACAACATATTATGTACAGGTCCGCGGATATATAAAAGATGACAATGGAAAGATTATATATGGTAAATGGAGTGTGAAGGATAAGGTGATTACAAAATAAGTACGTGGACATATATTATGCATATTACAGACTATTCATACCAACGATAAAACGTTGGTATGAATAGATTTAGTTGACGTTATACATCTATATGTTTCAGGGAAAGTGATTGATCAAGCATACAATAAATCCACAAAAATAATTAAGAGATGAAATCTACCTGCTATGTTTTGTGGATTTCTAAATTACAATATAAAGAATATGTCATTCAAGAATTAGTAAGTAGATCATATAAATTGTAATAACATATCAAGCTTACTAATTCTTGTTCTGCATAAAAGCATGGATTAATTATATATCTAATAAGTCTTTATAGATTATAATCCTGAGTGGTCATAGATTTCACACTTTAGTTAATTTACTTATATGCAAATAGACAGATACTAACATTATGACACTAATCCATTAACTTTAACACTCCAAGACAAGGTGTAAAATAAATAATATAACTTTTATATTTCATGCAAGTACCATATTTTTGTTCATAGACTTCTAGAGCATCTTTTAGATAATCTTCTGTGATTTCCAGATATTCAGCCATAGTATAAAGGCTTGTACACCCGGCTTCATAGCTTTTTATAATGCCTTCAAGCCCTATTTGCATATCATAGGATACAAGTCTTGCCCGGTATTCTTGTTTCCTGTTACTATCCTTAGTTTGATCTAAAATATCCCCTACTGATGTTAAATGGTGTCCAATTTCTTCTGCCAGAACACAACTTTTTTCTATTGTAGATAGATTCTTATCTATAGCTATACAACCGTCTACATACAGTCCTTTTAAACCGTTTACTTCATATAGATCCAATTCTTTTATCAGTAAATCCTTATGCTGTAATTGTAAATCCTCGTATGTCATTTACCTCTCCCCTTTATTACTCCTTTTGCCTGCTGTTTCTTGCAGCTAGCAAAAGCTGTTTATATTCCTCTATTTTATTTAACTCTTCCGTAGTCCAGTTTTCGTTGTCCTCTTTATGGGCTGCTACTGTTAAAGCATGAGGATACTCTTCCCAACCCATTAGGTATGCAGGAGAACAGTCAAATATTTCTGCAAGCTTTACTATAGTCTCATGCTTAATGTTTTTGATTTCACCACTTTCATAACGCTGCATTGTAGCTTCTTTCACACCTAACCTATTGGCTACTTCCAATAAAGTCATTTCCCTATCCAGCCTTCTCTCTTTAATCCGTTCTTTTAACCCTGACATAATAATTCTCTCCTGTTAATTCAATAAAATAATTATAAAAATCATAATTGTTCCTTTTTATAAGATCTAATTTATCTTAAAGTCACATA
>DALYNO010000586.1:0-2449 GCA_031975295.1 Anaerocolumna sp.
ATTTAACATAATAATATATTTTCTTATATTTTTACTGTTATTGTGTGTCATCTTAGTATGAGTTTATGGATTAGTGAATGGAAAATGAATGGAAGATGAATGGAAAATCAATGGAAATAAGTTAGAAAGTAAATGGGAAAATAAATGATAATAAATCGAAATAAAAGGAAAATAAATGGAAAAATAAAGAAAAATGAATGGCAAGAAGATACATAGTAATTATAGTGATAGAAATTGTAAGAAACGTTTGAAAGAAAAATACGAATAAAGTACAGCCCATTCTATCATTTACAGAGACTGGTAGAAATAAATGTGGGAATAGATTTAATTCTAACAGTCCCTTATTGTTAAATATCCTTAAGAGAGTAAGTAAATTATTGCAAGAAAGAGAATGATTTACATTACCATCTACCCTTTGGACCCCAAGGACCAGGACCCCAGCCGCCAGGACCCCAACCACCTGGACCCCAAGGACCGGGACCCCACGGGCCAGGACCATGTGGAGGTCTGCCAGGACCCCATGGTGGCCTGTTTGGACCCCACGGAGGTCTGCCAGGACCCCAAGGATAGTTAGACCACCCACCACCACAAGATGGACAGCCTGTTTGTTTTATATCATTACGTTCTTCAGGCATAGCTTAATTTTCACCCCTTTGCATTTTTTACTATTATATGCAAAAGTCGAATAATAGTGAATTTTGATGCTAAAAAGATTCATATATCACAAATTCATTTTTTTATCAAAATATGCCAGGATTTGATATAGGATTGTTGCCAGGATACATAAGATAACGATAGACATAATAACTAAATCTAATTTAAAAACCTGACTGCCATAAATTATAAGGTAGCCAAGTCCTGCTTTGGCGGCTAGGAACTCCCCTATAATAACACCTACAAGGGATAAGCCTATATTAACTTTCATGATACTGATTAATGAGGGAATGTTACTTGGAAGAACAACTTTTAATAAAATATCCTTCTTACGTCCTCTCAAAGTTTGTATGAGTTTGATTTTATCAGCCTCCACATTAGTAAAATCAGTATAGAGGTTTATAATGGTACCAAAGACGGCAACTGATACAGAGGCTACAATAATGGTCTTCATGTTATTTCCCAACCATACAATGAAGACAGGTGCCAAAGCAGATTTAGGTAAACTATTTAATACAACTAAATAGGGTTCTAGAATTTTAGCAAGGTTTTTATTCCACCATAATAAAATAGCAATGCCTACACCTAGGATATTAACAAGTGAGAAACTTATAAAAGTTTCAAGTAGGGTGATACCGATATGATAAAATATACTTCCATCTGATGTCATAGAGATAAATAATTTCATAACTCTATAAGGACTGCTAAAAATAAAAGCATCCAATAAACCAATCCGGCTTGATATTTCCCAAAATAATAAGAAGCCTATAATAATGACAAGTTGAATTATTCTGATAAATCGAATTCTACGAAAATATTCATCCAAATAAACTTCATGTGAAGGAGATATCGGTGTATGATAAGAGCTAAGTAGTTTCTTTTTCGACATTCTCATTTTGACTTAACTCCTTCCATATTAAATTAAAATAATCCCTAAACTCTGGGGCACTTCTGGCATGAAAAGGAGTTCTGTCTTTGACAGTTAGATTAACAGGAATGATATTTTTTATTGTGCCTGGTCTTTTGGAGAGCACAATAATTCGATCGGCCATGGAAACTGCTTCTGAAATATCATGAGTAATTAGAATTGCAGTCTTTTTCTCTTTTTTGATAATACCCCAGATATCATCGGATACCTCAATTCTTGTCTGATAATCTAAAGCTGAAAAGGGTTCGTCAAGAAGAAGGATATCAGGTTCAAGTAAAAGTGTTCTAATCAGTGCAGCTCTTTGTCTCATGCCTCCTGAGAGTTCTGATGGTCTGGAGTTTTTAAAGGTAATCAGCCCATAAGTTGAAAGAAGTTCATTAATAACAACATAACTGCTATCTGTTAATTTATGTTGTATTTCAAGACCTAGTGTTAAGTTTTTAAGAGTGGATCGCCATTCTAACAGATGATCCTTTTGGAGCATATAGCCGATATTTTTCCCAGATGATTTAATATCTTTATTATTTATATAGATTTCGCCAGAGTCTGGACTAATTAACCCAGCAATTAAAGATAGAAGGGTAGATTTGCCACATCCGCTAGGACCAACAATTGCAAGAAATTCACCATCATTTACATGGAAGGAAATATCGTTTAGGGCAAGAGTTTCACCCTCTAAACTATGGTAAGTATAACAGACGTCTTTAATTCGTAATAATTCTCCCATATATTCCTCCTAAGAAGTTATACCTCATTATATGTACTTGTAAGGAATAGAGTTACTTATGAATTACAGAAAGAACTATGCAATATATTGTTACTTAAGGAAGAATTATAAAATAAATATTAATTGGGAATAAAATAAAT
>DALYNO010000587.1:0-2449 GCA_031975295.1 Anaerocolumna sp.
GATTGCCATGATAAGAAAAGTCTATCATGAGCTCTTGCCTCATGTACCAGGGGCTGTTTCACCTATGATAGCCAGTGGAAGAACCATTAAAGTGCTTCATCCGGATGCCATTACAATTTTTATCGGACCTTGCCTTGCCAAAAAGGCAGAATCAAAAGAAAAAGATATAGCAGATGCAGTTGATTATGTATTAACCTTTCAGGAAGTAAGGGATATTTTTGAATTTGCTGATATAAACCCTGAGGACATGGAAGATAGTGAGAAGGATCATTCTTCGAGAGCCGGAAGGATTTATGCTAGAACTGGTGGTGTCAGTGAAGCAGTGCAAAGCACCATTGAAAGGTTAAATCCCAACCGAAAAATTATTATTCGTGCACAACAGGCCGATGGTGTTCCTGCTTGCAAAGAAATGATGAATCAGATTAAGGAAAATAGAACCAATGCTAATTTCTTTGAAGGAATGGGATGTGTAGGAGGTTGTGTTGGGGGACCTAAGGTTATGATTGACAAAAAAGAAGGCAGGGAACATGTCAATGAATATGGTGATACTGCCACTTATCCTACCCCAATAGATAATCCATATGTAATTGAACTTTTGCATCGTCTTGGATTTGATACTGTAGAAAGTCTCTTAGAGCATAGTGATATTTTTACTAGAGATTTTAGTGTGCGATGAGGGCTCTAAAATAGTACTGATTAATTCAACATAATCAGCAAAAATTAAGGGTAGATATTAAATAAAGTTCTAAGCATTAACTTAGCGCACACTTTATTTATTATCTGCCCCTTTTAGTTATGATTGGATTGAAAAATACAGGATGAAAAATAATTAAATGAATCTATGCTTCAGCAATATTCATTAAATGATCAGCAATTCGTTCTAAATCTGTTAGAATTTCATCAAAAAGAATACCCGATTCTATATTACATTTACCTTCTTGTACTCTTTTAATGTGACTCTGTCTAAATTGATCTGTATAACTGTCAACTTGCGCTTCCAAAATATACACTTTTTCTTTCTTTTCATTTTTGGAAAGACCTTTTTTATTAGCAAGCTGGAACATCTCTAAGATGGTACTTCTGATTAAATTCAATTCCTCAATGCCTTCCTTAGAGAAGGATAAATTGTGTATTGCACATTGTCTTGCATGTTCTGCTATATTTAAGGAATGATCACCAATACGTTCGAAATTACTGGTAAGGGTTAAGAATCGATTCACAGCATTTGCAGAATCACTGGACAGGTTAAATTCATTGGTTTTAATGATAAATTTCTTAATACCTTTATTAATATAGTCAATTACATCCTCTAGATAATTTACTCGAGCAATGGTTTCTTCTGTTGGTGTATTAAGATCATTTGTGGCAAGAATGAAATGTTCTCTAGTAGTATCATCCAAGCGGCTGGTTTCAGCTTCAAGACTTACCAGTGCAACAGCAGTATCCATATTTTTTATATCTTCTAAATACTTTAATTGCATTTCAGCATCAGCTTTATCTTCCCCTTTAATAAGGAGTAACGCAGACTTCACGATTAGTGAACCAAAAGGTAGAAGCAGAATAGTTGTTACAATGTTAAAGGTTGTATGTAAATTTGCTATTTGCTTTACTGTATTTCCTGGTGCAAGTTTAATCATCCATTCATCTAAAGGCAACACAAAACTTAAAATAATAAAAATAACGGTTCCTATAACGTTAAAGAGTACGTGACATAATGCCGTACGTCTAGCATTTTTATTACTTCCAATGGAAGCTAATAGAGCAGTAATACAAGTACCGATATTTTGTCCAAATACTACATACATTGCACCACCAATGCCTATTAATCCTTGAGCAGCCATAGCCTGTAATATACCAACAGATGCAGAAGAACTTTGTATAATACATGTAACAACAGTACCTACTAAAACACCTAGTATTGGATTATCAAACTTAGTCATTAACGCACGGAATTCAGGTACATTTCTTAAAGGTTCCATTGCACTACTCATGGTTTTCATACCAATAAATAGAATTCCAAGTCCTATAATTACCATACCCAGATGATTCATTTTCTTTTTCTTTGAGAAAAGAATTAAAAGTACGCCAGCAAATGCAATTAAAGGTGCTATGGTACTGATGTCAAGTGCAATCAATTGGCCGGTTACAGTAGTACCGATATTTGCACCCATAATTACGCCAACCGCTTGGTATAAATTCATTAAACCTGCATTAACAAAGCCCACGACCATAACGGTTGTAGCAGAGGAACTTTGTATAACAGCGGTTACGCCTAGACCAACTAACATACCTAAAATTCGATTTGTAGTTAACTTTTCTAAAATTTTCTGTAATTGTGACCCGGCAACAAGTTCCAGACCATCCCCCATAATCTTCATACCATATAAAAACAGTGCCAATCCGCCGAGTAATGTTATAAAATCTGTAATTTTGATAAGAATGCCCTCCT
>DALYNO010000588.1:0-2447 GCA_031975295.1 Anaerocolumna sp.
CGAATTCCTTTGAAACTTCAATTGTTAACACACCATTTTTTTTGTTGGAGGGAGATAAGACTTCATTGCCGGGTTCTACATCTCTGGGGAGGGATTCTCCCGTAAGAGCAGAAGTATCCAGTGCAGAAGAGCCTTCTATGATCCGTCCGTCCAAAGGTATTTTTTCACCGGGTTTAACAATAATCACATCACCGATTCCAACTTCTTCCGGAGTTACTTTGCGTATTTCGTTACCCACTTTTAAATTGGCGAAATCAGGCCGTATATCCATAAGAGCAGAGATGGATTTACGGGAACGGTTGACCGCCAGGCGTTGAAAGGCTTCACCGACCTGATAAAACAGCATAACAGCAACACCTTCCGGGTACTCACCGATGGCAAAAGCACCGATAGTAGCCACACTCATCAGAAAGTTTTCATCAAAAACCTGACCTTTTGAAATGTTTTTTAGTGCCCGAAAGACAACCTCCCCACCTATGAACAGGTAACTTAGAAGAAATATTATTAACTCGGCGGGACGGGGTAAATCGAATGCGATACCAGCTGCAAATAACAAAGTACCCGCAGTTAAGCTTATACGGTAAACCCACTTCCTGGTGGCTGAAGAGCCATCTTCTTCCTGTTTTTTATCTGTATAAGAAATTTGAATGGAAGGTTCGATGTCTAAAGCAATTTGTGAGGCCTGCCGTATAATAGCCGGAAGAGATTTCCGGTCTATTGCCTCAATAGTAAGCCGCTGAGTAACAAAATCAAGAGAAGCGGTCTTTACACCTTCAATACGGTTGACCTGTGTTTCAATCTTTTGGGCACAGTCGCCGCAGCAAAGTCCCAGTAGATACAATGTCTTTTGTCCGGGTCCTGAGATTTCTTTTTCAATCATTACAACAGCAGAGTCATGTCTCTTTACAATGGAATCTGCCTGTGCAATCAGGCTATTAGCCGCTGCACTGTCGGTAATCTCCATAGAGAGGGTTTTCGACACAAAATCAACGGAAGCAGTAGCGATACCACTCAGCTTTTTTACATCCCGTTCAATTTTGGAAGCACAATTACCACAGCACAGACCTTCCAGGGTAAATTCTTTTTTAATTGCTGCATCCATTGTTATCACCGTCGCTTTCTGTTATACTTCTTTTACCACTATGTCTTCATCATGGGAAATTGCGATACGGGTGATATCTTTCAGGATACGGTCAGTATCTCCTTCAAATTCCAGGGAGAGAATGGTTGTATCTGCATTGACATCTGCGCTTTTTACACCTTCTAAAGCCTGAACATCATTTTGGATTTTGGCAGCACAGTTTTCGCAGCAAAGCCCTTCCAGTAAATATTGCTTTTTTGTTATAGACATTTTTATATCTCCTTTTCTATTTTTTATAATTGAATAATTGAACTCCTGTTCAACTGTTGAGGCGAAATTCCCCTAATACCATAGACATATCAGACTCATATATTTAAGCTTGCCTGATGACATTAACAGAATACAAAGAACATTATCTATACATTAATGAAAAATTTACTTTTCACAAACATGTATCATCGCCTGGTTAAAGATAGTTTTAACATGTTCATCTGCTAATGAGTAGTAAACAACCTTTCCTTCCTTACGGTAATTTACCAGTTTAGACTGTTTGAGAAGTCTGAGCTGATGTGAGATGGCTGATTTTGTCATGCCTAAAAGAACAGCAATATCACAGACGCACATTTCTGCACGAAATAAAGCGCTAAGGATTTTTACACGTGTAGAATCTCCAAACAGCTTAAATAAATCAGCCAGATCCATTAAATTATCTTCGTCGGGCATATGTTCTCTGACATCATTCACTACAGCTTCATGAATAATATTACAGTCACATCTATCGACCTCTGTAGTATAAGCACTCATGGGGAACCTCCTTATAATTGAATAGTTGAGTTACTTTTCAATTATTATTATAGTAATTTTAAATGTTTATGTCAATGAAAAAGATAACATTAAAATAAGTTTAAACATATCAAAACTGGTTTAGAGAATTTTGTAAAAACTAACATGGAGAATTTCCACTTGACAATATTATAGAAAATCCCTATAATTTATGATTGAAAAGTTGTTCAACTGTTATCTGTAAGAAAAGTTAATTTAAAACGGTATAAAGTTTTATGGTTGAATTTAGAAGGAAGATAAATGCTGAATTTTACATTGAATCAGTGAAGTTTTGAAATAGAAATATTTAACCAATTTTTAAATATCTTTAATGAAATTAAGAATTATTAATGTTTAATTTTAGGAGGAAATATGCAACTTCAATATGAATCAGGCTTTATTGCACTGGAAAATAATATAATAGACGTTATAAAAGAAGAACAGATCAAAATTGGTTATAGAAGTGAGACTATACGATTGTATTATCCTATGGAATCTATTTGTAATTTATTGGGCGTATCTTATACTATTACTGAATTACATG
>DALYNO010000589.1:0-2438 GCA_031975295.1 Anaerocolumna sp.
ATAATTGCCAATTACATTATAGGTTCCCATACCTTTTGTACTACAAGAGGTTTCCATTGTAACCATTTTAGACTTAAATGCAGCTACTGTACTTCCAGCTGCTATATTCTCAGCTGTTATTCCAATCTTTTCCTGAGCTCCGATGCCTTGTTTCATGGTAATCTTATGACCAGCATCAGAAACCTGATTACTTATGGGATCCCAAAAATACTCAACCTTCATGGCACCAAGCATATAGGAATTATTCCAGAATACAGAACTATCTGCATGAGCTCCCACTGCATCAGAAGCCATGAGACCAAATCCTTCCTGCCCATTAGAAAATGTCCAGGCGTCAACTGTCACCGTACCAGATAAAATAAAGTTCTCTTTTTGGGGATCAATGGTTGTATAATAAAAAGCTAAACCATCCGTTGATGTAGGTTGTAATTTACCTTTTCCATTGTCACTGACAACAGTAATACTTTCCTCTTTCTCGTTCTTCAAATAATAGTTATTGTCATCATTTACCCCTGGTCCAAAGGCTGAAAAATACCAAGCCCTTTCTTCCTCCTGGGATATTGTTAATGTAGTTGGCTCAGAGGTTATTTTATCCTCACCTCTTATGGCCATAACCCAAAAAATATAATTCTCACCAACCTTTAAGTCATGAATCGTGCCTTCCGTATCCATTAACCTTTCACTTTCTTTTATATCTGCTGTACCCTCAAGTTGATAGGAAATAATATAGTGAACTGCTTCAGGAACTGACTCCCAGGCTAGGGTAGCACTACCACCTCCTATGTTGTTGATGCCTTTTATTATGGGAGTTTTTAGAGGAAGTACAAAATCTATACTCTCACTTACATTGCTTTCCTTTTTTGTAATATTACCTGTTCTTTCAGCAATAACCATAAAATAATAGGAGTCGCTTTTTGTGGGCATAAATTCTACAGTTCTATTAGTTTGAACTGGATCACTACCAACCAGTATATTTGCCACTTCTTGTCCATCTTCGTCCTTCATATAGACTGTTGCTTTATCCGCACCATCTACCCCTGTTATCAATTCAAAGGTCACAATTATTTTACCCGTACTTTGTTCTACATGAGTAATAACAGGCTGTGATACCATCTCCCAATCCTTTCTTTCTGGTTCCTGTTCCTTTCCTGTTTCTGTTATTGTAATTCCATAAACATTAACACCGCTGGAGGGAGACGCTAAATAATAACTACCAGCCTTGGATAAATTAATCGTAGCAACAATAATTGAAGCACCTGATGCAGCTGATGATTCTACTACTTCTCCAGCCGAATCATATAAATTAAGAATCCTATCTTCACTATTACCGCTCATAGCATATACCTTAACCACTGCTTCTGTCTTGGTTGTAAAATGAATGGAGCGGGTTTTACTATCTCCAGTTCCCCCTAATTTAATTCTTTTTGTATAAGTTGTACCATCATTTGCGGTTTTTTATTAGCTTCTATTACAATAGTTTTATCTGTAGATGCCTTAAGCTCAAAATCCCCTACAAAAAAATTTGTATTGTAAGTACCCTCTGTTAACATGTCTGATGTTAATGAGATAGTCGACGGAAGAGAGGCAGTAGATGTATTCATTTCCTTAATCTCCTCTGTGTTCCCTTCTGTATTCTCTTCTATATTCTCTTCTGTATCCTCTGTATCCTCTGTATCCTCTGTATCCGCTGTATTCTCTTTTAATGCTTCTTTTATTTCAGAATCATTTTCAGCATCCACCTCTCCAACCGATTCTTCTACTTCTGCTTCATTCTCCACATTCTCGTTTGATAAGGCACCTTCAAGTTGACCCTGATTATCCTTCTGTTGATCTGTATCTTTCTGCTCTTTTGATTCTTCCACTACAACTACTTCTTTCTGTGTGTCCTCCTGAATTGTCAAGTCTTTCGTTACATCTGCATAAGCCAAGGTGCCAGATGGCAGTATGGTAAATAGCATTACCAGACTTAGAAATACCGCCATAAGTTGTCTTTTTTGTCCCCATAAGAACCCTAACATTAACCTATCCTCCTTGATAATTGTAAGTACTTTCATTTATTCTACAATACTTGCGTATAATATATTCTTTATTAACGCAAGTTTATTGCCACAAGAAAATAATCATTATGTACTCTTCAACTTAAGCTTAATTTCAACATTCAACAATGTAAGCGCTTACATTTCTTCTATTACTAATTTACCATATATATACATTGATAGCAACAAAAATTCCCTATCCAATTTGTAGAACTTTTCCAACAATTTTTGGTGAATGCGTATGATAACTGCAACTCCTCCAAACTATCATTCAAGGACTTCCAAGGACTATTTCATAAGAAATAGTATTTTTTATGATTTACTAATGTATTTATATAAAATATATTTTTATTATTTATTAGTAATTATTTATTGACTTACGATAAATTCAAAATGATACTA
>DALYNO010000590.1:0-2429 GCA_031975295.1 Anaerocolumna sp.
TTCATTGGTAATTTGTACAAAACAGAAAGTGTAAATGCGCCTATGGAAATGCATTAGAATCGAAGCATGATACTTTTTGATTTGTGCAAATTGCCATCGTAATATAAAAAGTAGGGCATTTGTCGGGCAACTCCTATGAATTATATAACATTCATAGGAACTTATAACAATACAAAACAAAAGGAGAGGTATTAATGAAGATAGGTATTCTTGGTACAGGTTTTGGTTCTTATCATGCTGCCACATATAGAATGTTAGCAGGCGTTGAGTCCGTTAGAATTTATGGTAGAGATGAGGAGAAATTAAAAGAGATAAAGCAGGATTTACGAATAGAAACAACAAATAATATGGAAGAAATACTAACAGATAATGAAATTGGTTTAATAGATATTTGTCTGCCCAGTTCATTACATAAAGAATTCGCGATAAAAGCTATACAAAATGGTAAGGATGTGTTTTGTGAAACACCAGTAGCTTTAACCCTTGAAGATGCCCTTGCAATTCAAAAAACCGCTATGGAGTATAACAAAAAAGTATTTGTGAATTTATTTATAAGACAGGAAGGCCCCTATGTATATCTCTATGATATAATGAAAGCCAATACCCTGGGTAAATTAAAAGCATTACATATTAGAAGGAAGACCCCTCATTTGTGGGGAGATTTAGGATTAAACAATATTATCACTAATTTTATGCTTCATGAATTTGATTTTGTAACCTGGTTACTGGGCAAACCAGATAATATAATAGCTTCAGGGGTAGAAGGTAAAGCAGGAGAGTCCCATGTTATAAGCCTTCTTCATTACGAGGAGGTAATTGTGGAAGTACATGCCTCTTCTATGATGCCGGACTATCATGCCTTTACTGTAGGGTATGAAGCAATATTTGAAAATGGAACCATAGAATTTATGGAGAACGGATATAAGGATAGAGAAGAGAAGTCACTGCTTTTATTTACTAACGAGAAGCAGGAAAGGATAGAATTGCCGGAGGGTAACTGCTATGAGGCTGCAATGAAACATGTATTGGAGTGCTGCCAGGGTGATGTAAAACCTAGACTCAGTATTGACGATGCAATTGTATCGTTGGAAATAGCCTTAAGAGTAAAGGAATTGTTACAAAAAGATAAAAACTAATACAATATATAATTTGCTCTGATTTCATGCTATAATAGGATTTGTTGAAAATAAGTCTGGAATAGAATGCCAGGTCTTAAATGCCAATCGTTTGGTTCAGAAAGGAATTATACATGAAAAAGAGAAACAAATTTAAAATAATAGGCATCGCCATTGGCGTTTTATTAGTTTTCATAATAGCTTATGTGTTATATGTGTTTCTAACATATAAACGAATAGAAGATAATCAGAATTTACATATTACCCATAAGGGCAATGTACTGCAGGAGTCAATGTCTCTTAGTAAAGAATATTCCGTATTAACCTATAATATAGGCTTTGGTGCCTATTCTTCAGACTATAGTTTCTTTATGGATGGGGGAAAATACTCACGAGCTTATAATAAACAGGCGGTATATGATAATGTAACAGGCAGTATAAAAGCCATAGAGAAGCAAAATGCCGATTTTGTTTTGTTGCAGGAAGTAGATCTTCGTTCAACCAGAAGTTATAAAGTTGAGGAAAATAAAATGATTATGGATGCATTTAATAACTATGCATCAACATTTGCTCTTAATTATGATTCAGCTTATTTAATGTATCCCTTCCTCAAGCCTCATGGTAAATCCAAATCTGGAATGAGTATTATATCCAAATATCAATTAACAGAAGCAGTGAGAAGAAGTCTGCCCATTGATACTTCAGTATATAAACTTATAGATTTGGACCGCTGCTATACAAAATCCAGAATCAAGGTAGAAGATGGAACGTCTCTATGCCTTTATAACGTTCATTTATCAGCTTATACCAAGGACATAAGTATCGTTCAGAATCAGATTCATATGCTTATGAAGGATATAAAAAGTGAATATGATGCTGGCAATTACATAGTATGTGGTGGTGATTTTAATCAAGATCTATTGGGTAACTCACCTGCACTATTTGGAACGCCAGAAATAGAAGATAATTGGGCAAAACCATTTCCCACAGAGCTTCTGCCATCGGGAATTTCTGTAGCATATGACTTATTAACTGCTGAAGCAAAGGGAAAATTAACACCTACCTGCCGAAATGCAGACATTCCATACAATCCTAAGAACTCTTTTGTTACTACCGTGGATGGATTTATTATCTCTGATAACGTAAAGTTAATGTATATTAAAACAATAGATAACGGATTCCTATATTCTGATCATAATCCCGTACAGATGGATTTTAGACTGCTATCAAAATAGATAATAGCAGTACTTTGAATAGAGGTTGCTGGAAACTATTAAATTTTGATAAATAAAGGACTGTTATCAAATAAAGTTG
>DALYNO010000591.1:0-2405 GCA_031975295.1 Anaerocolumna sp.
GTACATCAGCAGATATGGTTCAATGTGATCCGGCTTGGTTCTTCGAACTTGTTGAAAATGGAGACTATTTTATTGATTATAATGATTACAAAGATTATTTTGATTATTCAGGCTTTGATGAATCCTTATTAAATAACTATGGTATATTTGACGGTAAAGTTCTTGCAGTACCTACAGGTACCGCAGGTGCAGCATTGGTACTAAATAAAACTTTAGCTGATAAAATTGGTTTGGATTACAAATCTCAGTTTACTTGGGATTCCATACTAGAAATGGGTAAAAAAGTACAGGAATATAATTCTAATATGTATTTTCTAAACCTTGATACTTTAACGGTTGCTACACAAATTATTCGTCCAATGATTATGCAAAAAACAGGGTTCCCATTTATTAAGGACGAAGACAAAGCCAGAAGTTTTACAAAGGACCAATTAGTTGAAGTATTAGACTTCGTAAAACAATTATATGAAACCGGTACAGTACAACCAGCACAGGAAAGTGCACCATTCTATAACGCAATTGATACGAATACCAAATGGATCTCTGGTAATTTTGTATCTGCATTAGGTTTTGCATCTACAGCAAACAATCTTATGAATGCATATGGTGCAGAAGATAAGAACTTTATAGCTGTACAATGCCCGCTACCTGAAGTTAGAGCAAATGATGGTTACCTGACAGCACCACCTCAGGTTATGGCAACAGCAAAAGCTTGTAAATATCCTGAAGTTGCAGCAGCTTTTTGGGATTATTTCTTTAACAGCAAAGAAGCTACTTTAACATTAAAAGACTTAAGATCCGTGCCTGCTATTGCGGCAAACCGTGACATCTTAAATGAAAACAACTTAATTAATCCAGTAGTGAAAGAAGCACTAGACTATGCATCCAGCTTAAACGGTATTTCTGAACATGGATACACAACAGGTTCTGAAATCTCACAGATCATTATTGATATGGTTGAGAGTATTGCCTATGGAAATACGACACCAGAAAAAGCAGCAGATGATGGTATTGCCTTAATTGACGATTTCTTATCACAACAATAACAGTTTACACCTTATTATGATTAGAGTGCCAAAAGGCATACATACAGCAATATCTAGTTGATATCTTAATTTGCATTTTGACACTCTGGTCCTATTTATTAAACACGACTCTTTTGTAAGACTGGCAAAGAAGAAAGAAGGAAAATATGAAACAACAATTAAAGGTACATAAAGTTTCTGCATATACCAAAAGGGATATGATGGGACTTGTCTATATTGCACCCTGGATTATAGGTGCTTTATTATTTCAGGCATATCCGTTTATTAGTTCGTTTATTTATTCTTTTTCAAAATATAATATTGCCTCATTTGAATGGATTGGATTGGAAAATTACAAGCGTTTATTTACGGTTGATAAAGATATTATAAATAGTATTAAAGTAACTTTTGGTTATGTATTTATTACAGTTCCAGGTAAATTAGTTATCGCAATGATAGTTGCCTTAATACTGAATCAGAAATTAAAAGCTATCAATCTTGTACGTACCATATACTATATTCCTTCTCTAATGGGCGGTAGTATTGCAGTATCTATTCTATGGAAGTTAATGTTTATGAGTGACGGTGCAATCAATAGTATACTTGCAATCATTGGCATCCAGGGACCTAATTGGTTAGGGGATCCAGCAACTTCTCTTCCAACGATTTGTTTGCTGGAGATATGGCAATTTGGTTCTTCCATGGTTCTTCTATTAGCAGCCCTAAAGCAAGTACCTAAGGAACTATATGAAGCAGCCGGTGTCGATGGTGCAGGCAAATGGAGAACTTACTGGTCCATTACATTTCCGTGTATAACACCTATTTTATTCTTTAATTTAATTATGCAAACCATACAAGCATTTCAGAATTTTACTTCAGCCTTTGTTGTTACAAATGGAGGACCTAACAAATCCACATATGTACTAGGTATGAAATTATATACAGAAGCCTTCTCTAACTTTAAGATGGGTTATGCCAGTGCTGTATCTTGGGTAATGTTTGTACTTATTATGATTATGACAGTGGTATTATTTGGCTCATCTAAACTATGGGTACATTATGACGATTAAGGAGGCTCTATAAAATGAACAAGAAAAAGTCCGGTAAAGCGAAAGTTTATATTTTCATGGGTATCTTTGGTATACTGATGATATATCCAATTATATGGCTGTTTTTTGCAACTTTTAAAACCAATGCTGAAATATTTGGTTCTGCCAATCTGCTGCCAAAGAGTTTTGATTGGAGTGGCTATATAAATGGCTGGATTGGTAATGGAAGAATTACATATGTATCATTTTTTAAGAATACTTTTGTTCTTGTAATTCCAGTGGTTCTATTCACTGTAATCTCAAGTTCTATTGTAGCTTATGGATTTGCAAG
>DALYNO010000592.1:0-2399 GCA_031975295.1 Anaerocolumna sp.
AGGGTTACTTTATACAAGTATATATATTTATAAGGAGCATTCCTATGGATATGGATATTAATAATATAAACTTCGTGGGATTTTCAGCTGACGGCCAGTTCAAAAGAGCTTATAAGCATAGGGAGAACCCTATGTTACTAGAAACCTTTTATGGTGCTGTTAACCAAGCTACTGCCGGTGGATGCAGTTGCTGTAAAAAAGATGTAAGGGTGTACTGCATATATCCTGTCGGGATTGTACAAATAAAAATTAAGGTACTTTCCCTATGTGAAGAGTGTTTAAGGTCACTACCTAAGGAATTGAAAGTTATAAACATTGACAGTAACGGTTCTCCTCCAACATTAATATATAGGTAGCGGGAGGTGTGAGCCGTGTTGTATTGCCTTAAACATAAGGTGTTCGCATACCGCAATCACCCTTGCCCTGTACTTAGCCTAGTGCCAATTACAAAGGAGTGCCGTGGGATTGCTGATAGGCTATACTCTTTGGGTATTGAACCATTAAGTGTATCCCACTTTACAAGCCCTGATACTGACTCAGCGTATGAACATTACATACATATCTGTATAGAGTTGCGTAAAGGCTGCCCGATAAATATATTAGGCGATTTACCTACCAACTAGAAGTTTTACACCGATACCATCTCAAGTGACCACACCCCTTTATCTCTGTTAGTACTCGGGTACTCAGAAACCTTTGTTTGGAATGGATTTCTTACTGTTCAGGATAGGGTTCAGGAGATTATAAAGCAATCTGAATATTATTTAACTACTTTTGACCCAGACGCCGTGAGAAGTGTTATAACCCTTATGTATAGTTGATACATAACAATGTTGAAATTACAAAGGCAACCAATTAAGGTTGCCTTAAGTTCGTTCTATAAGAATATTGTGTAATAAGTTTACTGTTGATTATGCTTATACCATACATAGGGAATTAATGTGATTTGCAAAATTCATCTAATGCAATGAGCAACATTTTATATCCGGTCTTATGCTGCCAAAATGATTTATTCTGATTCATTACTATATTTTTAAATTCATCATAACTTATGTATTTTACCGCCTGTACTTCTTCTTGCTGCACAGTGACCTCGTCAATATCAAAGTTTGCCTTTAATACAAAAACATCATAAAATTCATTATCAAAAAAAGCTCCATTTTTTTCTATCATAGTTTCCTTGAACGTATAAAGATATTCTACAGAATTCATGAAAGGTGAAATATCCAGCCCTAATTCTTCCTTTGTTTCACGTATTAACGTACTTTCAATGCCTTCACTGCTCTCAATATGCCCGCCGACTGATACATACCACAAATTAGCGCCTGCATCTTTGTCCGCACTACGTTGCTGAATTAATAGTTCATTTCGAGAATTTAGGAGCCATAAGTGTATTACCCTATGGCATATCCCATTCTTATGAGCTTCGTTTCGCTCAATTATTGCACCTGTTTTTTCTCCATATTTGTTATATACATTAAAATATTCCATATTTGACCTCCTCAACATTACGCCACATTTGACTTTCACCAAAAGATGCACACTTTTATACTATTGTACACTAACTTAATTATATAGTAGATGGACGACATTAACAATTAATGTGTATCTTATTTTCAACACTATTCTTTACAGAGCCTAAATTAAGTATAAAACCGCAGACTTGTATTAATAGGCACAGCTAAAATTCGAGATATACTCAGAGCTAAAAGGCCAGCCAAATGCCCCTTGCAAACACTAATTTCACAAGGGGTTTTGTTGTTTATCCAATAAAGTATCTATTCAATAAACCTTGGAAAGCCATTCCGTACCTATCATTTGATTAAGCTATATCAAAGGCCACACAAACCTTAACCTCATTCTGTGTATTCCTCTTACCATAATCCTTATTCTCTCTATCAAACGAATAAAGCTCTCCTAAATGGCTAAATTCCACCACTTTTACGAGTCTACCCGACATAGTCTTACTACGGTCTCCACATGGCTCGAGAAGATAGAAAGTACGTCAAATGCCTTTGGTCGTTCGAGGGAACATATCCACTAACTTTTTTCTGTTTGTGGGAACATATCAACTAACCTCACTCTCATCGACCGAGAATGTAAAATCTACCACCTTAATTGTTGACAATTCTTCGCTACCCGGATTATGGGTATTTATCACTCGTCTTGCATGATTCATAACCAAGTAATCATAGAGATTTCTTACCAATCTGCCATTTGCGAAGTTTTCATCCTTCGACGATGTCTGCTGTTCGAAATACAAATGGATTTTTTCTTTCGCTTCTTCATCCAAGGTATAATCATTATTTTTACACATAGAAATCAATATCTTGTCCAGTTCATTATGATATTGTCAATATTCCTTTACACTTTTTCCTCAAGGATGTTCGACCTATGCC
>DALYNO010000593.1:0-2394 GCA_031975295.1 Anaerocolumna sp.
CGTTGGCATCTAAACCATCTCCTTTCGCATCAACGGTGATGGTACCTCCATTAATTGTAAGGACGCCATCACCTGAGCCCTCAAATCCCTTCTGCCCTGTTCTATCGTTGTTAGAAGTAGTTGCAGTTCCTCCGGATATATTGATTCCATCATCACTTGCAGTGAGCGTAAGGGTTCCCCCGTTTATTGTTATATTCTCACCTTCCATGCCTTCATAACTCTTAGTAATTAGAATTGTACCATCCTCTATGGTTACTTCCCCATCAGCGTGAATGGCATCATCACCAGAAGCTATTTCATAATTTCCACCAGTAACTGTTACTGTACCGTTACTGTGTATACTGTCATCTGCACTATCGATATGGAATACACCATCATTCAAAGTTAAAACAGCACCTGCTTTAAAGGCTTTCGCACTGTCAGCATCCTCAGCTATAGTGCTTTTAGAGCTGCCATTATCACTTCCGTCATTTGTAGTAATATCAAAAGTACCACCATTGACAATTAGTGAAGTTTCCGCTTGAAAGCCATCAGCAGAAGCTCCAATGGAATAGTTTCCACCATCAATGATAATATAGCCTTTGGAGGTATCTTCTGAATTGGTAGATTTAAAAGCATCACCTTGGGAATTCACGGTTATTTGACCAGTTCTAATGGTGATAGAGTCTTTACCAACAATACCATCATCTTTACTTGTAACCAGGATTGTACCATCCACAATCTTAAGATCATCTTTACTTCTGATACCGTTATTGTAATTTCCCGTGACCAATAGAGAACCATTTCCATTTATGATCAAATCTGATGTAGAGAATATGGCTGCATTTGGTTCATCCTCAGTTTCATTATCATATATGTAAGTAGTGGCGTCTGTTACGGAATTAGCAGTGCCTTCTGCTAAAGTTAAATATACATTTTTGGCATTTTTTATGTATAGGGGGCAGGTAGTGTCACTGTTAAGTGAAACATTATTTAATACAATCTGCACATTATCCTTATCTCCAGCCTCTACTATAACCTGGCCATTGGTGAGTGTACCACTTAATACATAGGTTCCGGATTGTGTTATGGATACTAGGGTTTTATCTGATGCAGCACCATTACCAATTATGGATATACTATTGTCATGGAAGGAGATATTGGTTGCAGAACTTTCCTCCCAGAAAGCTTCAATTTCTTCTTCACTATATTCACCTGTTAAATTTGTTACAGTACTTACAGTTTCTGTAGCGATTTCTGCATTTTGGGATGCTAAATCATTTTTGTTTTGTTCTGTGCTGGTTTGGGATTTATTACAGGCAGTTAAGGTTATCATAGTAATAACTAATATAATACTTTGTATTTTTCGTATTTTCATAGAGAATTCCTTTCTGATATTATAGTTCCATATTTAAGGACTGAACACGACCGCAAATGATTGTAAGGTTTCCGTTGCGACATCTAATCTCGTCTATCATTTCTTTTTCTTTCTTTGGGTCTTCCAATTGGATTTCATAACTTAATTCATACATACTGCCAAGATTTGTGGTTTTCACTTTATTCAGTTTACTTGCTTTTGTATACTTTTTGAAAATATCTTCGAAGATATCTGTGTAATCAAGATTTTCAGGTATCGTTACTTTAAGTTCTTTTTTTTGATTTTTGGATTCTCCTATATTAGCTTTAGAGAGTATAAAAAACACAATGCCAATAATCACTGTAATTAGAATCGCATATGTAATATAACCCATTCCAGTTGCTAGCCCAACTACCATGGCAAAGAAAATACTGCTGATTTCTTTAGAGCTTCCAGGTACGGATCGAAAACGTACCAGACTAAAAGCACCTAAGACAGCTACACTAGTGCCTAGATTACCATTCACAATCATAATCACCGCTTGAATTAATGCAGGTAATAAAATTAAAGTGAGAATAAAATTCTTGCTAAAGGATCCATTAGCCATATAAATGAACGCGATTATACCTCCTAAACATAGAGATACCAGCGTACATATGATTGCATTTTGCAAAGTGAGACTACCTGAAACAGATTCTATAATACTTGTAAACATAAATTTTCCATCCTTTCTTCCTGTAATTGTTCTTTATATACATTCCCATACTTTGAGAAAGATATGGGGTAGATTTCTAATTCCGATAAGATTTCTGCCAGCCATAAGGGATAGGCATCTGCAACTTTTATTTCCATAAGGCGGCAATCCTCTGCCAGTAGATTGGTACCAAAATCTCCTTTTGATAAATCCAGTAACGTATTACGACTTCTTATGTTCTTGTCAAAAGTAATTCTAATATCAGGATTATTAAGGCAATACAGTGCCATACGGTCATAGGCTAAGTAAACTTTAGGTTCGGGTTTGTAAAAGGAAATAAAATAATCAATTTCTCTGAGTATTG
>DALYNO010000594.1:0-2385 GCA_031975295.1 Anaerocolumna sp.
AATTGATATTAATATAGTAGCAGTTATTATGTATATATTAAACCGTACAATTTTCATATTTATAGCAATTTTTTACCCTTTTATATGTATTTCTATTTATTTATTGTATATTTCATCTAACTATTTATCAATTTTTATAGTTTTACATATGTTTTCACTAATTTCTACACTCATTTCGTACCTATGATCTAAACTAAATGAATTAGCACATTACTTATCACTTAAAATGGGTAGACTAAATAAAAAGCAGGAAATTCTATATTGATATGATACCTTCATAGTAATACAGTAAATAACCCAAATTGCTTTGGAGGTATCATATCAATATAGTAGCCCTGCTTTTATATATCTGTTATCTTAAAATTAAACCTTATATTAATTAAAATCTAAATTATCAAAAATCGCCGTCAACCATATATTTTAATAAAATCCTGGAGCTATACCACTCACATGATAAATTTGAACTGGATGCTCCATATGGCTTTCAATTGAATATTAGATACTTTGATCATCTTCATCTGACCATTGATAAACAATCTCTCCATTTATAATTGTATAAACTGTATGTGTAAATACATCCATGGGATTCCCTGTAAATATAGCAATATCTCCATCTTTTCCAACTTCTATACTTCCCACTCTATGATTTACACCACAGATTTTAGCTGGATTAATCGTAATGGCTCTTAATGCTTCCTCAACTCCAAGTCCAGTTTTCGCAGCCAATCCAGCACATATAGGAAGATATTGAATTAAAGAAACCGGATGGTCTGTTGTTAGTGCTACCGTAATTCCTTTCTTAGCTAAAACTCCGGCTGTTTTAAAATCTGCATTTGCTATCTCTATTTTATTTCTGCAGGTCATATCTGGTCCTACTATAGCTGGAAATCCACTTTCTTTTATTTCATCTGCAATTAGATGCCCTTCTGAACAATGATCTAGCGTTATATTTAAATTAAATTCTTTTGCAATTCTAATTGCCGTCATAATATCATCTGCTCGATGTACATGGGCTTTAAGGGGTATTTTCTTTTCTAAAACTGGCATCCAGGCTTCTGAAATAAAGTCTTCTTCCATCTCTTCACCAGAATTTTCTACTTTCATTTTCTTTTTTCTATATTGGACTGCATTAAATATCTCTTCCCTTAGCATAGCTGCTACTGTCATTCTTGAAGATGGCGCTTTATTTAGATCTTTATAGGAATTTTTAGGATTTTCTCCAAATGCAACTTTCATTGCTGCAGGCTCTAATATTGTCATATGATCTATAATTCTGCCTTGTGTTTTCATAAATAAAAACTGACCGCCTACTACATTGGAACTGCCTGGCCCTACCATAACAGATGTTATACCTGCCTGTATCGCATTGTGAAAGGCCGGGTCCATGGGATTGATTGCATCCAGTGCTCTTATTTGAGGTGTTATAGGATCAGTGGTTTCATTACAATCCTCCCCGGCAACACCAATTTTTTCTTCCGTTATTCCGATATGACAATGAGCTTCAATTAACCCCGGAAGTACCCATAATCCTGTAGCATCAATAACAGTATTCTCTTCATTATCTGGTATGTCAATGGATGAGTCTATTGCTATAATTTTGCCATTCTCTATCAATATACTTCCCTTTTCAATTTCACCATCTGACATTGTTAATATCTTTCCGTTTTTAATTAATAACACGCCATTCCATCCTATTCTATTTACTTTTATTTTAAATCTAGAAAAAGACTATCTTTTATCTAAGACAGCCTTTTTTGATTTTAATAGTATCTAAATCATGGTTTTTTAAGAATTCGCCTTAGTATATGTTAATTACATCTAATTATACTATTTTATAGAAAATATAATGGATATACAAAACTGGATTACTTTTGCGATTTAACTACATTTTTTTATAGATTCTCATAGCAAATATATAGGCAACTACAATGATTACAATACACCAAGCAAGAGCTATCCAGATATCATTTCCTACTGATTGATTTGCTAATAGATTACGAATGGCTTCTACAATAGGGGTTACAGGTTGATTTTCTGCAAAAGCACGTACTACACCAGGCATTGTATCAGTTGGCACAAATGCTGAACTAATAAATGGTAAGAAGATAATTGGATATGAGAATGCGCCAGCCCCATCTGGAGTTTTAGCTGCCAAACCTGCAATCACAGCAATCCAAGTCAAAGCAAGGGTAAAGATTCCAAGTATTCCAAACACGGCCAACCATTGCATTATACCAGCCAAAGAACGAAATCCCATTAATACTGCAACCAGTATAATTACTACCACTGATATTCCATTTGATATTAAGGATGTTAATACATGCCCCCATAATACGGTAGAGCGAGAGATTGGCATAGAGTGAAACCGCTGAAAGATGCCCCTTT
>DALYNO010000595.1:0-2382 GCA_031975295.1 Anaerocolumna sp.
TTTAATTCAATTAATGAATACTTTAGCTTTTCCCTGTTTTTCATACTAATTTTAACAAAAATGTAGTAGCAGAGTACATTAATTAAGATTAAGCCTGCCATTATCAGCACTGAATATAAGTCATTTAACTTTGTATTAGGACTTGTTAGCGTTATTTCAAATACAAATACACCAGTTGCAAAAGAAGTTATAAATACAAGTAAAATAGCTGCCCATTCCATTAATGACAAAGAAAATTTGTTGTTTTTTTGAAGTCTCAAAATGACTCTTGTAAGAAAGAAATAGGTTGATTGGGTAACAACCAATACATATAATCTTTCTATTCCTTGTTCCGTAATTAAATGATTCACTTCTAAAGGAGATAAGTAACTTATTAATGTTAATATTGAAATACTTGTGATCATTTTTAAACCATTATCTATACAAGCAATAATGATTTTTTCAAATACCGAACCATTTAACAAAAACAAACCATAAATTGTTACGATTGTGGGATAAATTAGTCCTGCAACTCCCTCAAATACGGTAATTTGGTTCATAATTAACGTAGCCATGACCTGAAGAAGAAACGCAATCATAAAACCAAAATACCGAAATAAGTTATTGTGTTTAAAACCCAGATATCTTGTAACAAATTCAGTAGAAACAAAGCACTGAACTAAAGTAGCCAAATATTCTATAATGGTCCAAATCATTTTACTCTACCCCTTGCATATAATTGAAGTTTTTGCTTGACAATTTCCACTCTGTGGCGGCTTAAAGGTATGGTTGATTGATTATTTAATACAATATCTACCTTATTTACAGAATAGATAAATTTATAGTTAACTAAATAGCCACTATGTACTCTAATGAATCCATGTATGGACATCTCTTTTTCTATTTTTGCTAAATTACTTTTTATTCGAATACTTTCTGATTGGGTATGAATATATATATCATGCTTTAAGCTTTCAAAATATAGTATTTCCGATATTTTTATTTGCCTGATTGAGTTGTTTATATTGACGGCATAATATTGATTCTCTTCTTCCATCAATTTTGTAATATGGCGAATGGCCTCTGGTAATTCTTCTAATAATCTTTGTTTGCGTATAAATCTGAAAGGCCTATATTTAAAAGAAGAAAAAACCAAGTCTTCTCTATTGGTAACAAATATAATATGTATAAATGGATTGGTCTCTCTTAAACTACTCGCAACTTCTAATCCATTCATTAAGGGCATCTCTATATCCAGGAATACTATGTCAAACACCAGCTTTTCACTTATATGAATTAAATTGGTTCCCTGATTGAAAACATGAATCTCAAATTTTGTTCCCATGATATGAAATTGTAAGGCAATCTGTTCTTTTAAACTGTCTAGAAATATTTCTTCGTCATCACAAATACCAATTTGTATTGTCATTGCAGAAGTCCATCCTTTCACTATTATTTTTTGTTTTAGTCTAAAACGTAAAATGAACTAACCATCTTCGAATTATAAAAATAAAATAAGACTAACTAAATATGCACCCCGAACTCCAAGTACATGTATCAGTTAGTCTTATTTTATAATAGCTTCTGCCCTCTCACGTTCCCCAACGCTTACTTCCTCTAGTACAATACCTTCTTGTATCGACTTATTTGAGTATACCAATTTTTGTGTAATCTGTCAATAGATTGTTTAATTTATTTTATTTTTTAGTAATAAGCACTATAATTTTATTCCTGCATTATAAAGTGAAGAAACTTAACATTAGTTTTTCCAGGTACTCTTGATCCTTCGTTCCCATCAATTCTCTTGCAGAATGCATTGCAAGTAATGGAATACCCAAATCTACAGTCTTCATGGGAAGCCAAGATGATATAATAGGCCCTAATGTACCACCTCCTGGCATATCAGAACGGTTAACAAACTTCTGATACTTTATACCACCAGCTTCACATATCTGCTGAATAATAGCAACCGCCTCTGTATCAAATGTGTATCTTTGATTGCTGTCTATTTTAAAGACCACACCTTCATTTAACTTTGTATTGTTTGTTGGATCATATTTTTCTGGTCTGTTTGGGTGAATACCGTGGGCGACATCTACTGATATTAACAGACTATCAGCCATAGCTTCATATAGTCTTTCCTTCTTTAGACTACCAAGCCCCTCATAAATTTTATCCAGTAATATATTCAGTAACATAGAATCAGCACCCTGTTTTGTCCTGCTGCCAATTTCTTCGTTATCATATAAAGCAATTAAATTAATTCCTTCTGACCTGTTACCATTTATAAGACCCTTTATTAAAGCCCAGCAGGAAGTAAGATTGTCAAGTCTTGGACAAGATATAAAATCCTCATCTGCGCCAACAAAGCCACCTTCTTCCTGGTTATAGATATACATATCA
>DALYNO010000596.1:0-2377 GCA_031975295.1 Anaerocolumna sp.
GCACAAAGTGCGTAACAATCCGTAAGTATCAGGGGTCAATTGCCCCAATTCATATTACATCCTAGCAATATGCGCAAATCAGAAAGTTTCATGCTTTGATTCCAAAACATAAGAATACCGATTTCTCTGATGATTTGTGCTAAACTATTATGAAACAGATAACTCGTTTGGTTCAGACAGATCTTTAGGTTGGGCTATTTGACTCAGGCATCGTATTATAAGTTTGTGTGAAAGAGGTAGATATGAATAAGAAAATTACTGTGTTTATTTCCATAAGCCTAGTTTTAGTAAATATCCTTGGTATTATTTTTCTGAATTCTCCAACGAGTGCAAATACTTTGGTGGCAAACAAGGGTAAGCTTAATACAGAAAATTGGAATTATCAGTCAGGTATCATAAAGCTAACTGGAGAGTGGGAATTTTATCCCGATAGATTAATATATCCAGAGAGTAATGAAGATGTATTTAAGAACTTTACCCATGACGTTAGATATGTTCAAGTTCCTGGTGACTGGTACAAGTATGAAAGCGTTAATAGACCCCAAAAGAATATTGGTACGTATCGTTTGATTATTGACCTTCCTTACGATGCTAATTTTGGTATAAAAACCACAGCAATGAGTTATTCCTACACCGTATTTATCAATGGCATAAAAGTCTGTGATAGTGGTAGAACTTCTGAAAACGTAGAGGAGTATCTGCCTGATAATTTAAATAAGATTGGAATAGGTGCCTCTAAAAATAGGACTTTGGAGTTGGTGGTTCATATATCTAATTATGAGGCCCAATTAGGAGGTATCTTACAGCCTCTCTATCTGGGTACAGAAAAGCAATTAATCGTTGACAAGGATAGAAGCAAAATACTGGATGCATTGTTGATTTCAGGGTATCTTATCCTTGGTCTATATTTTGCGGGTTGTTTTATGCAAAGAAAGAAGACGAAATTCTTGCTTTATTTTAGTTTGTTCACCATTTTACTTGGAATATACACCTCTACTGTAAATGAAAGATTGATAGAATTGATTATTCCCATGCCGGAGAATTTAATGACCTTTTATAATTTTCAGATACATGTGATGTACATTGCAATATTTTTCTTTCTTTTGTTTGTTTATGATTTTTTTAAAGAATATGTTTCTAAAAAATTTGTGGTTTTTCTTAGCATTTTACTACTTATAGTAGGCCCTATATTTTTATGGATCCCTTATGATAGTATTTATAACATGGGACTGTCCATATATGCACATCAGATCATAATTGTTTCGATTGTCGGGTTAAATTATTTGTATATGCTGCTTTGTATGTTAAGGGCTGTTTATCATGGAGCAGAATCGTCAGGTTTTATTTTAGTAATTGTCGTAAGTCTTAGCTGTTATATCAGTGTGTTATGTTTGGAGTTTTTGATCAAACTAAATATTGGAAGGCTGCCCCTTATAATATTCTTTATTATGCTTCTCACCATTTCATTTATGACAACGTATAGATTTCAACTGGCATATGAAAAAACAGACCGTTTAACAGATCAATTATTGAGTTATGATAGATTAAAAGACAAATTTATGAATAAGATTTCCATGGAGTACTTAAAGCCTCTTCAGAATATTTTGATGATTTCAGAAAACTTGTTAAGTGATAATCATTTAAATGGTTTACAAAAACAGAAGATACTGCGTATTAATAGTGAGAGCAGGCAAATTTCTCATATGGTAGAGGAATTAAGTGAAATGACCGATATACAAGAAGATGTCAATTGCATGATAGAAGAAGTAGCCCTGGACCAAATCATAGATATGGTAGAGGAGTTAAAATATTTGGCAATGGATAAAGAGCAAATCCAGATTAAGAATGAAATACCCAAGAAACTGCCGCCAGTACTTGCAGACAAAGTTAAACTCAAACGAATCTTTTATCATTTAATATCCAATGGTGTTAAATATACAGAAGAGGGTAGTGTTACCATTTCAGCAGAAGTTGGGGATAACATGGCATATTTTTTTGTCAAGGATACTGGTATAGGTATAGATAAATCTAAGTGGGACCATATATTTAATTCTTTTTATCAAGGTAATCCTTATGACGATAATGCAACAGGTCTTGGACTTGGGTTAAGTATTGCAAGTAACCTTATTAAACTTCATAAGGGTAAAGTATGGGTTACATCTGAGCTGGGAAAAGGCTCTAAGTTTACGTTTACTTTGCCCTTATATCCAGATGAAAATAGAGCAACAAAATGTAATCAGAAACTGGATAAAGTGGAGGATGAAGAGGAGGTACTGTCTTCCAAAACTGTTTCACGTAAAGAACCATCGAATCGTGTTAATGGTAGTATTGCAGACAATAAAGTGAATATATATTATACCATATTATTAATATCAAA
>DALYNO010000597.1:0-2375 GCA_031975295.1 Anaerocolumna sp.
TATATTCATAAAGGCTTAGGGAAACATATTTTATATCAGTTTTTAACTGAATATGTATTTCTAATAAATATAGTTGATTGCTGTATTATAGGTCCAGAACCGAAAAATGAGATTGCAATAAAGGCTTATGAAAAGGTGGGATTTAGTTACTATAAGACTATTCAACTCCCGGATGAAGACGAACCGGAATATTTGATGAGAATTTATAAGAAAAATATGTAATAGATTTCTGGTCATGATTATGAAGGTGTAAAATATCTTAGTTGATAGAAATACTAATGAATATGGGGCAGATGATTCTATAGCTGTGTAAGGAAGCTCCTTTTATATCTCGAAAGCCAGATGATTGGCTTAAGATTCGCTATAGCTGGGACTTGGAAATTCCCATTATTTATATAATTGGTAGAATGTGGTTATATTTTAGATGAAGATAAGTTTTACAAATTTGTTTTTAATAAATCAAATAATTTTATAGGGGGAATGAAAGTGAATATAAAAATTGACAGAGCAGCAAACTGTTCAATACCGATTGAGGTTGGCTATTCAGCTGAGAGAATTTATGTTCTTGAAGAAAACTATAAGACTAATATCAATAACAATAAGCTTATTGGTGCGGCTTATATTCTTGGTCGTAACGGCAAAGTATTTGCAAATGCCGGCATGGGTAAACTTACTTGCGACTATAACGATACGCGATTGGTACAGCATGACTCGATTATGGGCATTGCTTCCATGACTAAAATTTTCACTTCTATTGCAATTATGAAGTTGGTTGAGGACGGCAAAATGCTTCTGGACGTACCCGTTGCTAAATATATCAAAGAATTTGATAAACCAACACTTACGGAGATTACGCCGTTCCATTTGTTAACTCACACTTCTGGAATATGTCCTAGCGGTGGCGTTGCTCCTTGTTCTTATCCGCTCAGATGGAGAGAACTTGCTGATAACGGAAAAATGAATTGGATAGAAGCAAATCTTGCGACTTCGCAAAAAAATGTGAAACCAAATACAGAATGGATGTATTCTTCGTTTGCATTTATGTTGCTTGGCGAAATCATTACAAGGGTTACTGGGGTTTTTGCGGAGGACTATATTATTGAAAACATTGTCAAGCCTCTTGGAATGACTGACACATTTTTTGATATACCGCTAGATAAAGTCGATAGAATAATCGCTAATTATCCGTGGTTAGTTGAACATCTAAAAAAGACCAAATCGGGCGAAGCCGAGCTAAGAAAAAAAGAAATACCAGGCACTGCAGGCGACATGTATAGTTCACTACCTGATATGTATAAATTAGCTCAAATGTTATTAAACAAAGGTACATACAACGGAGTGCGAATTTTAGGGCGCAAGACTGTTGAAAAAATGACGCAAAATTATTTGCATGACATTAAGACATATAGCTGGGGTAATCCTGGCATGGATTATTTTTACGGTTTGGGCGTTGATATGCGTAGAGATTTGAGTAATTATTTCTCACCCAATAGATATGGACACGAAGGCTCGGGGCGCTCAGCAATGATAATTGACCCGGACGAAGACTTTATCGCTATTCATTTCATGCCACAGAACGATACTTTAGGTTGGGATGCGGAAGTAACGTATGCGCCATATGCCATTATGTACTCAGGGATCATTTGAGTTGAGCAAGCGAATAAAGTTAAAGCGGTTAAAATGGAATTTATTTACCTTACACCACAGTATAAGCATTATCTAAAGTGAGAATGCTTCAACAGATTCCAATTTGTAGAGCCATGAACTTCCCACTATGTTTATCATGATCAATATAATATGCAGATTAATCATAATTTATGGAGGTAATATAAAATGCCCAGACATGAATTTGGAATTATGAAAAGAGAACCTTTAAAAGGAATGCGATTTGATATATATGAGCATCAAAAATATAACTGTATATCTATTAATGATGATTTTATAGAACCACTATTGACGGAACTATTAAATATTGATTTTTATTGGCCCACGATTGATGTTCATGGCAAAGGATTGGCATATTTCGGTATTACTTTAATACCACCTGAATCATTGGATTCATTGATAAATGTTATTTATAACATTGCGGATCTTTCCTTGTTAAAGGAACTACTTATGAAGGCTAAGAGTGATAATAAGTTTGTTATACATTTCGGGATATAGCTTTCGGTCTATGTGGCAGTTTTAACTTCACATTAATATTTATTATGCTGATGATAGTTTAAGTAAAAGTGATTCGCAATTGGTTACAATTGCGAATTATAAAACAATTATGCTCAATCTAAAAACTGCTAATTTAAAGGAGACAACTATTATGATTAGGAAAGAAATACTAGGTGCTAACAGATTTGAGTATCCTTCAAAAGAGAGAATTG
>DALYNO010000598.1:0-2371 GCA_031975295.1 Anaerocolumna sp.
CCCCATCAATAGCTTTTTCAATTGGTATAACACGCATAAGACCAACACCTACGGGAAAAGCTCCTGCAGTTTTGGGTCCTCTTATTCTTCCATATGCTTCAAAGGCCTCTGCAATTTGTGGAAACTTTTCAACATTTTTCTTATTGTTGGTCATCATTTCCATAATTCCAGGAACCCAGGTGTCATACCAATAAGTATCCACTCCATTTATATTATTAACGAAACAGACACCGGCATCAGCAAGTTCCCACAGTAACTTTTCAGTTTCTTCTACAGATTTATTGCATTTAGGTGCCAATTCCTTGGCATTTGTCTTTTGCCTAATCTGCATACATAGGGCTACTTCCGCCATTTCTGTTGTTACTACAGGTTCAAGGATTCGATATTCAGGATCTGTTGCAAGAATTTGATTCTTTGACCCCATCTTTTTTCTGCCAATATGATTGGCAAGTTCTAATACCTTCTGATTTACCATTCTCTCACTCACCCTTTTTTTATTTTTAATGGATTATATTATCAAAAGCCTGGTTATAAATTTACCAATGATATGAAGGCATATAATCTACACACTTATATTCATTTCACAGCCTTAATCAGGGTTTTGACACTCTAATCTTATGATGCCCGGGTCAACTAGCCCAATCCAAACGCTTCATAAGCATTCTGCACAAACTGGAAGAACGAATGGACACTTTTTATCTCCATTGATTAACTTCATTTTTTAACCAATCTGCCCATTCTTCTATACCTTCTCCAGTCTTAGCAGATATAGTTATTATTTTAACATTTTCATTTAATCTTTTTACTCTATCTATACAAGCTTGTAAATCAAAATCAAAATACCCAAGTGTATCTATTTTATTAATCAATAAAACATCCACTAATGAAAACATTAACGGATATTTTAATGGTTTGTCATCGCCTTCTGGTACACTTAATATCATAGCATTTTTAACTGCACCAGTATCAAATTCTGCTGGACAAACAAGATTACCTACATTTTCTAATATAACCAAATCTAAATCCTCACAGCCAAGGCCTTCTAACCCCTGTTTCGTCATCTCTTCATCTAAGTGACACATTCCACCGGTATGTAATTGAATGACTTTTGCTCCTGTCTGAAGAATTGTTTCTGCATCCACATCAGAATCAATATCTGCCTCCATAACACCTACTTTTAGTGTCTCCATTAACAATGGGATCGTTCTTTTTAAAGTAGTTGTCTTACCTGATCCTGGAGAGGACATAAGATTCAATAGGAAAGTACTCTCTTTCTTTAGTTGTTCTCTCAGTAGATCTGCCTGATGATCATTATCTGCAAATACACTTTGCTTAATCTCCATCACCTTAAATTCTTTCATAAAATCTCCTTTCTAAGTTTACTCACTCTGGTCATACCAAGAGCGGGTACATATAAAAATCATTCAAAGCACAAATTACACTTCTTTCTCCCACAGATAAAATTCACAATTATCGATTTTATCATATACTCTTATTATCTAATAAAATCCGACATTGTCAAGAAGATAACAATATTTTGGCGTTTTACCCAGTAATACAAGCTTGCTTTATTGCAATTAATACAATATAATTAAGGTCTGGTATCTGGTTGTACCAATGTCAACTCATAGAATAGAAAATAGGATGTTTACATCCCATTTATAAGTAGTGTTATTTAGTAAAATAAGAAGAGGAGATTGTATGGAGTTTACCAAATTGTCTGCACCGTCATTAAAAGAATTATTTATACAGGAATTAGAAGGTATGATTTTATCTGGCAAACTAAAAGTTGGTGAAAAGCTGCCTTCTGAACGTGAAATTGCCGAAACCATGCAAGTAAGCCGAGGTGTGGTAAATAGTGGTATACTTGAACTTTCTAGTAAAGGGTTCCTGTCAATAAAGCCAAGGATAGGTACCTTTGTTGCAGATTATAGAAGAACCGGCACTCTGGAAACTCTTATTTCCATTATAAATTATAATCGTGGCGTTCTTAGAGCTGGGGAAATTCGTTCAATCATAGAAATACGAATGGCTCTAAGTTCTCTTTCCTTAAAACTTGCAATCCATCAGCTTACCGAGGATGACTTTCTCACCCTACGGCATCATGTTGATGGCATTGCTAAGGCTAACTCCTTTCATGAGGCCAGTGAAAAAGCCTTTGACTTTCATCATGAACTATCCGTTTTATCTGGCAATATGTTAATGCCTCTTATCTATTATTCTTTTCATGAGGTTGTTGTTTCTTTGTGGGAACGATTTTGTATATTATATGGAAAAGAAAAACTATATGAAAATACAGATAAACTAATGAAATGTATTGAAAACCGAGATCTGGAGGGGGCCCTTTTGTGGTCCGAACAAACTTGTCAGG
>DALYNO010000599.1:0-2366 GCA_031975295.1 Anaerocolumna sp.
TTTTTGATTTGTGCAAATTGCCATCGTCATATAAAAAGTAGGGCATTTGTCGAGCAACTCATAATATGTTACTAGGGACAAATGGTCATGGGTTTCATGCCTGCATGTATAAGCATGACTTTGGGACCTGTAAAACATGAGAAAGAAGCCCCAATAGGGTAGATGTTGCATGTTTTTAGGATATGAGAGCACAAACTGCGTGACAATTGGTAAGTATCCAGGGTCAAAATACCTTCTGGCTCTGGCATAATTATATAGTGACAGGTAAAGGAGGATTATATGCTATCAGAACAGGATTTCAATTACTTAATCAAGACCTTCACTTTTTGGGATAAATTAAAGGAAGAACATAAAAATAAAATATTAAATCATACCGAATTGGTTCATTATGAGAAAAATAGCCGTATTCATAGTGGTAGTGTTGACTGTATTGGTGTTATCTTAATTAAAACAGGAAGTTTAAGGGTTTATATTTTGTCAGAGGAAGGCAAAGAAGTAACGCTATATCGTCTCAGGGATGGCGATATCTGTGTGCTGTCCGCTTCTTGCATACTTGATAATATTACCTTTGATGTGCACATTGATGCAGAAAGTGATTGTGATGTATTGGTGGTAGATTCGGGCACCTACCAACAAGTATGTATTCAAAATATGTATGCTGAGAATTTCACAAATAAACTGGTAATAGATGCTTTTTCAGAAGTTATGTGGGCAATGGAACAGATCTTGTTTATGAGTTTTGATAAAAGACTTGCCATATTTTTAATTGATGAATCTAGCAGACTTCAATCAGATGCACTGGAACTTACCCACGAACAAATTGCTAAATATATAGGAAGCGCCAGGGAAGTGGTTTCTAGAATGCTAAAATATTTTGCGACTGAAGGCATGGTGGAACTGTATAGAGGTGGCGTTAAATTAACAGACAAAAGAAGATTGAAAGAAATCAGCAGATGAACCTATTATACAAAAACTAAGGTGCCGCTGTTACATTGCGTGATAGAGTAATTAATCTAACAGCTTAATGAAACAGGGCACCATATTTATAAATTTATACAATCATTTTAATCCAGTAATTTTAATATATTTTGTTTGGATTGTACACCAACTGTGGAATTATATTGTTTGCCATCTTTAAATACCATAAGTGTTGGGATGGACATAACTTTAAAGTCTCTAGCTAATTCCCCTTCTTCGTCAACATTAATTTTGCCGACTTTTATATGATTACTTTCCTCAGCAATTTCATCTACAACTGGAGAAACCATTTTACAAGGTCCACACCAGCTTGCCCAAAAGTCTAATAAAACAGGTTCTTTAGAATTTATAACTTCAGATTCAAAATTGTCCTTTGTAATTGTAAGAATACTCATAAAAACATCTCCTTTGTAATAGCTTTCATAATTAATTGTCTGAAATTAGAATAAACTAACTTGGACAAGTTTTCAGTGACTAAGTCACATTATCCATGTATAGGAATACTTTCATTCATGGCTAATTCAAATACACTTTTGATTGCTTCTTTGGTAGGAACTCCTTCATGAATTTTATCTGAATCCACAAAGAAGGTAGGCACATAGTAATAATCATATTTTTTGGCAATCTCAGGATGGACTTCTTCATCAATTATTTTTAAGTTAAGATTTTTATAAGCTGGATTTTCTTTATATAACT
This sequence comes from Anaerocolumna sp., assembly GCA_031975295.1. Taxonomy (GTDB): domain Bacteria; phylum Bacillota; class Clostridia; order Lachnospirales; family Lachnospiraceae; genus Anaerocolumna. The sequence goes on from DALYNO010000599.1 coordinate 1,675, forward strand.
CGTCCACAAAATTATGAGCTTTTCTGCAGTAGGGGCACCAGCTGGTTACAAACATGGTTATCTGCTTCATAATATTCCTTCTTTCGTAATTAATTTAAGTTATTTTTATAGTTACTTAGCAAAGTATCTGCTAATTATTAATATAACATTCTTTTTTTGCAATGTAAATTTCTTTTAACTTTATTTACTAGGTTGACTATAAGATTAATTAAAGATAAAATAATGTAGATAGAACGAATAGATAGAAAGAAAAGAAAGAGGAGGTTATATTATGTATTTAACAAATATAGCTGATGGAACTTATCAACTCTCCGTTAATGTTGAAAATATTTTGTTTGAAGGTTTATGGGAAATTCCTAACGGCGTAACGTTAAATTCCTATATTATAAAAGGAGAAAAAACTGCCATTGTTGATGGTGTTTGCGGATGGGATGGTGTTCCAGAAAGCTTATTTTCATTATTGGAACAATTAGAGATTGCACCGGAATCAATTGAATATTTAATAGTAAATCATGTGGAGCCTGATCATTCAGGATGGATTGAAGCCTTTAAAAAGATTAATAGTAATTTTAAAGTAATTTGCAGTAAAAAAGGAAAAGATTTGCTGGCTGCATTTTATGGACATACCAATGATATTATTGTAGTTGGTGACAAGGACAGTCTGGATCTTGGTGGTGGTCATGTACTGAATT
>DALYNO010000600.1:0-2365 GCA_031975295.1 Anaerocolumna sp.
AATTGGACTTGGCGGACGTATTAATACCGTATTACAAGCCGCTTTCTTTAAATTAGCTAACATAATCCCTGTAGAAGACGCTGTTAAATATATGAAGGCTGCTGCTACTGCTTCTTACAGCAAAAAAGGTGATGCCATTGTTAAAATGAACCATGATGCAATTGATCGTGGTATAACAGATGTAAAAGAAATTGAAGTGCCTGCTTCTTGGGCTACTGCTGGTAATGAAGACTTAACTTCTGTAGCTACTGGTTCCAGAAAAGACGTTGTAGATTATGTAAATAACATTCAGAACGTTATGAACTCTCAGAATGGTAATTCCCTTCCTGTTTCTACATTTGTTGAAAATGCAGATGGTACATTCCCTCTAGGTTCTGCAGCATTTGAAAAACGTGGTATTGCAGTAGAAGTACCAAGCTGGAATCCTGATAACTGTATTCAGTGTAACTTCTGTTCTTATGTATGCCCTCATGCATCCATACGTCCAGTTGCAATGACTGAAGAACAAACTGCTAATGCTCCTGAAGGTTCTGTTACTTTACCTTTAACTGGTCTTGCAGGTTACCAATTCGCTATTTCTGTATCCGCTCTTGATTGTCAAGGCTGTGGATCCTGCGTAAATGTTTGTCCTGGTAAAAAAGGTGAAAAAGCATTAGTAATGAAGAGCTTAGACACTCAATTAGAATCACAGAAGTTATTTGACTATGGTGTTGAAATTGGATTCCCTGATGAAGTAGTTGCTAAATTCAAAGAAACTACTGTAAAAGGAAGTCAGTTCAAGAAACCATTACTTGAGTTCTCCGGAGCTTGTGCAGGTTGTGGTGAAACTCCTTATGCAAAACTTGCAACACAGTTATTCGGTGATAGAATGTATATCTCTAATGCAACTGGTTGTTCCTCTATCTGGGGTGGTTCTGCACCTAGTACACCTTATACTGTAAACAAAAAAGGCAAAGGTCCAGCTTGGGCAAACTCCTTATTTGAAGATAATGCAGAATACGGTTATGGTATGGCACTTGCTCAGAAAGCATTAAGAAATCGCTTAATTGCTTCTGCTGAAAACTTAAGCAATGTAGTTGAAAATACTGATGTAAAAGCTGCTCTTAATCAATATCTTGCAACTAAAGATAATGGTACTTTAAACGGTGCTGCTTCTGATGAATTAATTGCTGCTTTAGAAAGCTGTCAATGTGATAACGAAGACAGAGCTAATATCTTAACTAACAGAGATTTCTTATCCAAGAAATCCCAATGGATCTTCGGTGGAGATGGATGGGCTTACGATATCGGCTTCGGCGGATTAGACCATGTTATTGCCAGCGGTGAAGATGTTAATATCTTAGTATTTGATACAGAAGTTTACTCTAATACAGGTGGTCAGTCTTCTAAAGCTACTCCTACTGGTGCAATCGCTCAGTTTGCAGCTGCAGGTAAAGAAGTGAAGAAGAAAGACTTAGCTGCTATTGCAATGAGCTATGGTTATGTATATGTAGCACAAATTGCACAAGGTGCTGATTACAATCAATGTGTGAAAGCATTTATTGAAGCTGAAAGTTACAATGGACCATCTATCATAATCGCTTATGCTCCATGTATCAATCATGGTATCAAAGGTGGTATGAAAGGTGCTCAGACCGAAGAAAAACGTGTGGTTCAAGCTGGTTACTGGCATTTATTCCGCTTCGATCCTCGTTTAGAAGAACAAGGAAAGAATCCATTCCAGTTAGATTCCAAAGAACCTACTGCGGACTATCAAGAATTCCTTCATAGCGAAGTAAGATATAGTTCACTCTATCGTTCTAATCCAGAAAGAGCTGCTGAATTATTTGCTAAGGCTGAGAAACATGCTAAAGCTAAATATGCTAGATTAGCTAGATTAGCCGCTCAGGACTAATTAAAACAAAATAATTGTAATTTAAAAGTACCCGAAGGCCTCGGGTACTTTTTTTGATTTATATTCAAATAATTTTTTTTATTTACTATTCAAATAATTTTTATATTTTCATTCAAATAATTTTTATATTTTCATTCAAATAATTTTTATATTTTTCATTCAAATAATTTTTATATTTTCCATTCAAATAATTTTTATATTTTCCATTCAAATAATTTTTATATTTTCATTCAAATAATTTTTATTTTTTCTATTCAAATAATTTTTTCAACTTATTTTCTGTAATGAAACAACATATTACAATAGCAATAATCATTACAATTAAGTTTGGAATAATAATAACTTCTTTCTGTATGAAACCCATAGGTATTAATAATTTATATTCTATAAAGATTAGTATGCCTTCAAGGAGGGGTATGGTTAAGGAACAATATCCATAGGTTTTATTTCCAAGATTCCAGGCTTCTTTTG
>DALYNO010000601.1:0-2359 GCA_031975295.1 Anaerocolumna sp.
CATCCTGTCAAGTACTTTTTTTGCGTTAAGTTGACGACATTGCATGCGCATCCTGTACGGAGAGCTTTTTCTTTTACAGGATAGTTCAGAGAACTTTCCTGTAAAAGAACAAAGAATGTATAAAGCACCTTCTCACTGACGGGCTTTCCATAGACGTGTCATGCGCATTCCGCCCGGCAGGGCTTTTGTTGTATAGGAAATTCGGAGCGTTTTCCTATACAACAAAAAAAGACCATTGCAAATAATATGCAATAGCCTTAAGACTAAGTTTATCCTTCACTTTTCATAAATTTACTATACAAACTTAGTAATTTAAAAGGAATATTCAGACCAAGTTCTTCCTTTAATCTCTTTTGAAAATTAGTATAAACTTCAATAAACTTTCTAGTATTTTTTGTTTTTTCATAATATAGCATCAACTGATACGCATAATCATCGTTATATATATCCATCTGATACATCTTTGTCAGACAATTTTCTATAAAATTGTCCTTTGGAGATTCCTTTGCTAAAATACTGAGGAATCTCTCCATTTGTTGTAAAAATGCCTTTCTTATTTTCTGCTGATCATAAATGACCCAGGAATATTCCTCTTGTTCAAAATAATCTCCTTCATATAAGGATATCATCATCTTAATATCTTCCTGCTTTGGTGAAGGCAATCTAATCAACTCATATAATTGCTTAACATCGCTATCCGTTTCAATATCCAATCTGTATTGCTCATTTCCGTACTGAATAGCATTTTCATATCCTATTTCCTTAAGAAGCTTTCTCAGCTGATAAACTGTTGTATGAAGCAGGGCCGCTGCTTTATCAAGAAGGGTTTCCGGCCATAATTCATCCATAATCAGGGTTCTATGTACTGGATGATCTTTATGATGAATTAAAAAAGCAAACAACTCTTTCACTTTTTTGGTACGCCACCTTATTGGGATATCACCTGCTGAATCAGACATCCAATACATACCCATGGTATGTATATAGAGTCTATTTTTCTCAGGCTGAATCACCCTTTGACTTTTTTTTGAAAGAATTGATTCTTTTTTTAATTTTTCAAGGGTTTGATTAAGCCTTTCTCTGGATACTGGTTTCAGTAAATAGTCTATAGCATTTAAATCAAAAGCCTCCAAGGCATACGAAGAATACGCAGTTACAAAAACTATGTTAATTGACTCATTTTCATTATATAGAAGCTCCGTAAACTGTATCCCATGTAACGTTCCCATCTCCAGATCCAAAAAAATTGCATCCACATCCATGTGCTTTATTTCAGATAATGCTAATTTAGGGTCCGTATACTTACCAACAATCTTAACATCTTCCTGGGTTAATAACATACGCTCTAAAACTTCTATAGCAATTTCTTCATCATCAACTATAACTACATTCATTTAGTACCCTCCAATAATGTAATGGTAATGCTTGTACCCCTATTTTCCAGACTCTCGATTACCAATCTAGAGCCTTTCATTAATTTTACTCTTCTCATTACATTGGTAAACCCGATTCTATGATTTTTACCTGACAACAATTCTTCCTGCTTCATCTTTGAGATGCCAGGTCCATTATCTTTTATATGAATAACAATAGTTCCTTTTTCTCTATATATTTTAATAAAGATTTTCACGTTATCAACTGCACCTATACTATGTTTCACTGCATTCTCCACCAACGGCTGCAATGTAAGTGATGGTAATAAAATAACTATAGAAGCATCAATGTCATATTCAATTTCAAGACGCTCTCCATACCGTATTTGTTCAATTGACAAGTACGCCTTTAGAAGTTCCACTTCACGTTCTAATGTAACAAAAGATTGATATCCCTTAAAATCAAGCTTTGCACGGAAATAGGTAGATAAATTTTGTAAGGCATCGAACGTTTTTTCCTTATCTTTAAAACTCAAACCAATAATAGTATTTAAGGTATTATACAAAAAATGAGGCATTATTTGAGCTTGTAGATTATTTAGTTCTTGATTTAATGACTCTGTAGCTGAATTCTTAACCATAATCAGCATCTTAATTCTAGCTTTTAATTCCTCAGTTTCGTAAGGTTTTTTTAAATAATCATTTGCTCCAGAACCTAAATATATCTGTGCCTCATTCACACCCGCTTCTGCAAGTACAAGAATTGGCAGGTCTGCCAATCCATGATTCTTTCTTATACCTTTACACAGCTCCATTGCTGATATGCCATTCACCTCAGATTTCAGTATGACTGTATCTACTTTATTCGTCTCTAAAAGTCTGAAGGTTTCCTCTTTATCAGCTGAAAAAATGACTCCATATCCCATATTATTTAACAAATGAAAGAAGAACTTTTGCTCTGGTTCCGAATTTGATATTAATAATAT
>DALYNO010000602.1:0-2357 GCA_031975295.1 Anaerocolumna sp.
AAAAGGCACTATTAATAGCTGTTGAACTTAATCTTAAACCAATTACAATGATAATTGGTCCGGTTACAATAGGAGGTAAAACTTTTCCAACCTTATCATAACCAACGATCTTGATGATTAATGCAAATAATGCATAAATCAAACCAGCTATTATTAATGCCCCTTTTACTGCTGCAAGTTTAGTTAGGAAATCTGCATCTCCGATTCTGGATTCACCAATAACGGCAATTATACCACCCATAAATGCAAAACTGGATCCCAAAAATACCGGAACTTTTTTCTTCGTTACAAAATGAAATAATAAGGTACCTATACCGGCACAAAATAATGTTATTGAGGTACTTAACCCTGTTAATGCGGGAACCAATACTGTGGCACCAAACATTGCTAAAACGTGTTGGATACCTAAGATAATCTTTTTATTCAGTGTCTTTTCCATTTCTTCCTCCTGGGTTTGTTTATTAGTTATTGTCAGCGCTAAAATAACTTAAATCTTCTCAATATTACAGTATATCGACAAAATAATCAAGAACTTTTTTAATTTTTCTAATATTCAGAATATTCGCAAAATATTAATATATTTTTAAACACTATGGTGTAAAGTATTGGTATTAATATCCATAAAAAAACAATTTATCCAATGAATTATGGAATTATTTTATAAAATCTGACTGCTTTTCAATTATTGATAAACATTTCCAAATAGATTATTTTATATATAAACAGATTATAATTTATATTTTTATAAATTTTGTATAATATTTGGCACAATTCTTAAGGTGATTTAACACAAGCTATAAGTACAAGTTACAAGTATGATTAGGAAAAATAATAACACTTGCAGTCATGTTAGAAGTATTCTTACAACATAAGGTTAATCCTAGCTTTTATCAAAAAAAAGTTACTAATTCTATTTAGTTTTTCACTTAGAACAAGTCGAATCTTTCCCAAATGATCTTAAAAGATCCATCAGGATATTCGTCAAGTTCTCCCTGTTAACTAAATAGTAGTAGCAACTTAATTTGTTGAATTTATGATAATCTCATTTTAAAGTCTTCATAACCAAACTTTTTAATAATCTGGATTCCTTTTTCAGGACTATAAAGTACAATAGATGGTAATCCCACCCCATTAAAGGTATTATTTTTCACCATGGTATAATGAGCCATATCACAGAATATTAAAGTATCTCCAGGTATTAAAGGCTTAGAAAATGAATAGTCGCCTATTACGTCACCTGCAAGGCAAGTAGGTCCCCCCAAGCGATAGGTAAACGCCAATTCTCCTGGTTTACCCGCTCCAATTACATTTGGTCTATAGGGCATTTCCAATACATCCGGCATATGACAAGCCGCAGAAGTATCAAGTATTGCCAGTTCCATCCCATTGTTTAAGGTATCCAGAACTTTTGTTACTAAATACCCGATATTAAGGCCTATTGCTTCACCTGGCTCTAAATAGACTTCAACTCCATATTTATTCTTCATAAATAGAATTGATTCTATTAAGGTATCTAAATTATAATCTGGTCTTGTAATATGATGTCCACCGCCGAAGTTAATCCATTTCATCTGGCTAATATACTTACCAAACTTTTCATCCACTACTTCGATCGTACGTTTTAATACATCAGAATTCTGTTCACACATAGTATGAAAGTGGAGACCTTCAATACCCTCTAATTCTTCAGGTTCAAAACTAGAGAGCGTAACTCCCATTCTGGAGCCAGTAAAACAAGGGTTATACATATCTGTTTCAATCTCTGAATATTCAGGATTAATGCGAATTCCACAACCTATTTGTCTATCTGCGTCCTTCACTTTCCCTCTATATTTCTTCCATTGAGAAAATGAATTAAATACCACATGGTCACATATGGACAATATCTCATCTATTTCATCTTCTCTATATGCTGGGGAGAATATATGTACCTCCCCCTCCATTTCCTCTTTTCCAAGCTTAGCTTCATATAAAGAACTAGCGGTTGTTCCATTTAGATACTTGCCAATCAAAGGATAGACACTAAACATAGAAAAGGCTTTTTGAGCAAGGAGTATTTTACATCCAGTTTTATCAATAATATACTTTAATGTTTCTAAGTTTTTAATGAGTAAAGTTTCATCAACAACATAGGCGGGAGTAGGTATATTACTTGTATTAAATTTAATCTTATCTTCCATTCTTTTACTCCTAGTCTACTAAGGCAGGTGCAAAATCTTCTTTCCAAGGAAGACCACACTTATTTAATTCCTCCATAAATGGATCTGGGTTAAATTCTTCAACATTATAAACACCTGGTTTCTTCCATTTGCCTTGCAGCACCATCATAGCACCAATCATAGCAGGAACACCTGTGG
>DALYNO010000603.1:0-2339 GCA_031975295.1 Anaerocolumna sp.
TGGTATTAGAGTACTTTTTTTTCTATTTCCATCAAATGTAAAAACATTACCAGCTGAGAGAATACTTTGTAATGAACTATTTAGTATAATGCTCTTAGCAAAATTACCTATCCGATTATCAATTATACCTGTTGTTCCAGAGTTATTGTAATGTTCGTAATACTTTTGCAAGTACTCGTTGGCCTTTTCCTCTGATTTAAACTTAATATAATAGTATACTAACTTGGTACTTGCGGTAGCCTGATAGAATATTTTATTAAATCCATCTGCATAGTCATTAAGATTTATATCTGAAATAGCTCTATTATAGTCTACTTCAATCGCTGGTCTAGTATCATAAACATTTGAACTTACTGGATTCTTCCCGCACCAAATATATTCTTTAGGTACTAAATATGCTAGCTGATTGCCTTTTACTGCCAAAGATTCTCCTGTTTGAATATTCTCCTGCGGCTTCTGTTCTGCTCCACCTGTGACTGCAGGATCTCTCCAGGTATTACCACCCGTATTCGGATCTAAATATGCTCTGCCAGATAAAAATAAATTATTAACGCCTGACATATCCATGAAAGCGTTGGTACCATTTATAATAATTGCACTGCTTAATGAGGGAATGTTACCAGTAGTCGAACTATCAGTTGACTTACCGGCAGCATAACTATAACCGTAATAAGCACCTCTTATACTTACTTTGCTATTAACAGCATTCAGCATTAAATCATCCCCAACATAGCAATTACCATCAATATTAATTTCAGTTGTAAGGTCTGTATCATACCCTTTTACTGTTGCAATATTCATTGCCCATAACTTGGAACCACCAGTCATATTTAATTTACTTCTATCACCAACAGATACATCTCCTCTGGTAACGATTTGTGCCGCATTACTTAAACTAAATGAAGAAGCATTATTAAGATTAATGCCATTAATGCCAGCATAAACATTGCCTCTAGCTTCCACTGCTGTTGCAGCATCTAATTCAATACTACTGTCTGCTATGAGACTATAATCTGAATAAGTAGGTAACATATCTGATCCGGTTTGAAAAGACATGGTTGGAGTACTAATAACAATATCCGTCCCAATTGTAGTCGTATATTGTTCATCATCTGTGTAGCTAATATTAATATTCTTTAAGGTAATTGATTGATTGTTCGTACCAACCAGCAATTGATTCTTACTAGGTGTGGCATCTAATACAACCGCATCGTTTGTAATATAAGTAAGTAACTTATCCCTTCTATAAAAATAAGGGCTATCCACTAGGGAATTATATAATGTATCAACAAATTTTTGTGCAAATAATGCTTTCTTTTCGTTGTCAGATAAACTAGTAAACTCTGCAGTAATAAACTTCTCCATGATAGACTTATAAGCTGTCTCTAGAGCAACTGCAGTCTCTTCACCTATTCCTGCTTTCACTTCATCCAGTGCAGTTTCAGCATTATAAAAATTAGACTTTGATTTATGGTCGATGGATTTCATCTGCAAATTACTTACTGTAAGAGACAGTAATAAAGTCCCTAACACGGATACAAATGCGATACACATTACAATTAGGATTAAGGTAGAACCGTGATTATTCTTATTAAGATTCTTAAACTGTTTCATATTAATCCTCCTTGGTTGATGTGAATTCCGCACATAAAGAGTCAGAACTATAATGAGTACCTGCTGTATATAATTGCACTTGCACTTTGTATATTCTATTTTGGGGTTGCGCTTTTTTCACTAAATCATTTCCTCTAGGTAAACCATTAATTTGATTGCTGTTACTATATAGGTTAACCTTATCCGGTATAATATTGCCTGCAATGGTAAGTTCGCCGCCAATCTGGGAAACGGATTTTTGGCAAATCGCATATATATCTACAGAGTCAGAAATAAGACTATCCATTTGAATAGTCAGTGTATTTTCAGAAGAAGGAAAATAAAAAATATAAATACTTCCTTTGGATATATCTAGATTTTTGTTTCCAACGTTATATGAAGTCGAGCCAGCACCTGGAATTCCATTAGCTGTATAAGTGAAGTTGACCTCCGAATCATATGGGCCATGTCCATGACCTGTTATAGATACATGTATTTCCTTCTTTAGTTTATTTTTAATCTCATCCTTAGTACTATATACTGGGGTACCTGGAGGTGTAGTGCTTTCTAACCCTCTATTATATAAAACATGATTACTATAAAGTGTATTAATAGCTGTATCTTCTTCATAGGACTGTAGTACCAAAAGATTATTAACTGTATCTAAATCAGAAAAAACCGGCATCTGATAAGAATTAAAGTCTGTCTCAGCCGATGTTTCTCCTGCCATATAGGCAGTACCATCT
>DALYNO010000604.1:0-2337 GCA_031975295.1 Anaerocolumna sp.
GAAGCTTTTAATTTTAAACGTTTGTGGCTTATCATAACCTTTTCCTTTTTAATCTGCACACAAACTTCACCTTTTTCATTTGAAGGCTTATATACAATCCCTATTTTCTTCTGGGGATATATAAGAACACTGTCTCCCATTTGAAATTTACTACTTTTATTGACTTTTGGAGTAGCTCTTTCTTCGACTTGCAGGACTGGATAAGATTTTACTGGCTTTAAATGATCAGGCTCCTCTAAATCCTGCCATATAGATGTGTCCATGGTAATAGTTCTCGATACATTTCGGTTATATGCCTCATTATAAGCTCGCTCCAGCATTCGTTTGGGTAAGCCCAGTCTTTTGGCAATATATAAAGCACAGCTTTCTCCGGCTTCTCCAATCTCTAAACGATATAAAGGCTTTAAACTGACTTTATCAAAGGCCATACGTGCATTTATGAGTGTTTCTGAACGATTGGCGTATTCTTTTACTTCAGGGTAGTGAGTAGTAGCAAGGAATAGACAATTTAGTTCCTTAAGTTCTTCTAATATAGAAATAGCAATACCCATACCCTCTAAAGGATCTGTACCTGATCCCAATTCATCCAATATAACCAAACTATCTTGATTAGAATTATTTATGATATCAATGATATTTGATATATGTGAGGAAAATGTGGACAGATTTTCAGATATACTCTGACCATCGCCGATATCGCAGTAAACGCCGTTAAACAGGCATAGTTTAGCACTTTCACAGGGAATATGCAGACCGCATTGAGCCATAAGGGCAAATAACCCTACAGTTTTAATGGAAACAGTCTTACCGCCAGTATTTGGTCCGGTAATCACAACACCCTTTTTCCCATTCCCCAGCGTGAAGTTAAGTGGAACACATTCGGAAGGCTTTAATAAGGGATGCCTGCCATTGTTAATTTGGATACGTCTTTCTTTGGTTATTTCAGGTTCGGTGCCTTTTAAATCAATACTTAGTTTTGCCTTGGCAAAAATAATATCAAGGACTGTAATCGCCTCCATATTAAGACATATGGAGGAACTATCTTCATATACCATAACTGTTAGGGTATATAGTATTTTCCTAACTTCATTCTCTTCAGCTATTAGTAAAAGATTCAACTCTTCCTCTAGTTTAAGCACTGAATTTGGTACTATAAAATAGGTGGAACCTGTTGATGAAATATCCAGGGTAGAACCATTTACCTGATGTTTAAACTCTTTCTTAACAGGGAGTACATAGTGCCCTCCTCTATTTGAAACAAAACTTTCGCTAAACCACTCTTTTTTACTTCTCAGCATAGCATTTAATTTTGTTTTAATATCAGACTTAATATTTTCTAGCTTACGCCTAATATCTTTTAGAATAGGAGAGGCAGAGTCCTCAACCTGATTACCTCTGATGCATAAATTGATTTCTTCCGATAATGGTGATAAATCAATAATGGACTCACCGTATGAAGCAATAGCGTCATTTATAGACATGGCTTTCTTTAAATAATTTTTCACTCGTTTACAGGATACAATATAGGTAGATATAAAGAGTAACTGTTCACAGGTGAGCATACTTCCCTTCTCAGCAAGCTCTAAGTATTTATGAATATCTTTCATGGAAGGAAGGGGGGGAGTGCCCATGGACTCTAATATCTTCTTCGCGTCACTGGTTTCTTTCTGTTTAAAGATTACTTCTGATATAGAAAGATATGGGGTTAATGCAGCTAATTTCTCCTTGGCAAGCTCAGACATAGCGTTAGCGCATAATAAAGACTTAATATGGTCAAATTCAAGTATTTGTGTTGTTTTATTCATAATAATATAACTCCTTTTAGTAAAATGCAGACCGCTGCCTTTACAGAAGGATAATAAACCGTAGACTTTGCCCAAGATATTAAAATGAGCAAAGAGGGGTAACCAAAATAAATTGAATAGAATTCAACTTTGATGAATCACCGAAACATAAAAATAAGCATAACAGGAACACCTATTATGCCGACGAATGACGGTTTAATGAGTATATTCTGTAAAGGCGTAAATTTAGGCACAAAAAATAAAGGGATACGATTCCCTGCCTAACTACGTATTCAGTTACGTGTTAGTTAACACTTACCTCACTTACAGATAATACCGACATCAAAACCATCCTTTCAAAAATATGATAAATTAACTGTATCACAGTATGAAATATTTGTAAAGGGTAGATTTTGGTTATTGATTTCTGTTAGTGAGTATTGGAAGATTGGATACTTATGGACATGGGACAAGGAATCTTTATCATGAAATTTTTATGTATAATAAAGCTGGAGTTTACAAGAGGATTCTTCATGTGTTTGATAAGTTTTAT
>DALYNO010000605.1:0-2331 GCA_031975295.1 Anaerocolumna sp.
TCCTATTGTGACACAATGTGAAAAATGCCGAATTTTAAGTTATAAGAGAAAATGATAGAAATATAGGAAGTATTAACCCAAGGAAAGAACTAACAATTTATATTGGTATAATAAAGTGTCAATAAAAAAATGATTGACAAATGGATTATTCCAGTGTAGACTTTAACAAGTAAAAGCGTTAAACTTTTGTAGTTTAAAGTGGTTATTTGATATAATTTTAATTATAAAAAGGATTACAGGAGGAGAATATGAAGAAAACAAAAAAACTAATTTCTACAATGTTAATGGCCTCATTACTTTGTGTATCTTTAACAGGCTGTGGTACAAAGGAAGCATCCTCAGGAGAGGGAAAAGAAAAGGTATTTCATATTGGTGTTAACCAATTAGTAGAGCATGCAGCTTTAGATGCATCTTATAAAGGATTTGTTGATGCACTAAAGGAAGCAGGGTATGAAGATGGTAAGAACTTGGTGATAGATTATCAAGTAGCCCAAGGGGATACTGCTAATGCTAATACAATTGCAACAAAACTTGTTAATGACAATAATGATTTGATATTAGCGATTGCAACACCATCTGGGCAGGCAGTTGCCAATGCAACAAAAGATATTCCAATCTTAGTTACTGCAGTAACTGACCCGCAGGGTTCTGGACTTGTAGCTTCCAATGAGGCACCAGGAGGCAATGTATCAGGTACCTCAGATTTGACCCCTATAAAGGAACAAATGGACTTGTTAGTTAAGTTACTTCCAACTGCTAAAAAAGTAGCAATACTTTATTCTTCAAGTGAAAGTAATTCTAAGATACAGGCACAAATGGCTAGGGATGCAGCAACAGCTCTTGGCCTTGAAACAGTTGACGCGACTATTTCTAATACGAATGAGATCCAACAAGTAGTTGAATCATTAGTTGGTAAAGTTGATGCGATTTATGCACCAACTGATAATGTAATAGCATCTGCAATGCCAACTGTATCTCAGGTTGCAAATACCAATAATATACCTGTAATATGTGGGGAATCCGGTATGGTTGAAGCTGGTGGTCTTGCTACATATGGTATTGATTACTATCAGTTAGGTTTACTTACAGGCAAGCAGGCAGTTAAAATTCTAGAAGGCACAGCTACTACTGCAGATATGCCGATTGAATATTTATCAGAAGATCAGTGCGAACTGACAATTAATAAGGATGTAGCAGCTCAATTGGGTATAGAAATACCAGCAGATTTACAGGAAAGTAAATAATGTATTAAATTTCCATACAAGAATTGAGACAATTGTTAAATGTATAAATAGGAAGCCTGTTCCAAATTTTTCTTATGTTTTACAAGAAAAATAAGGAGCAGTTTTTCTGTTTGCATGGGAAGGTTAGGTAAGAAGGAATATGATATCTATTTTAATGGCAATGCTTGGGGCTACCTCCCAAGGACTTTTATGGGCGATTTTAGCAATTGGTGTTTATGTTGCATTCCGTATTTTAAATTTTGCAGATATGACAAGCGAGGGTAGTTTCGCTCTAGGCGGCAGTGTATGTGCTTTATTAATTGTAAGGTTTGGCTGGAATCCTTTTTTAAGTCTTTTTGTGGCTATATTAGCAGGAGTTCTGGCAGGAGCAATCACTGGAATTTTGCATACAAAACTTAAAATACCAGCAATTCTTTCTGGTATCTTAACTATGATTTCACTGTATTCTATCAATCTGAAAATCATGGGTCAGGCAAATACCCCTCTGTTAGGTAATAAGACCATACTGTCTGAAATAAAGGGATTTCTCCCTACGGCTAAGGAACTTGGAATCAAAGATACTTTGCTGCAATCTTTAATAACTTTGGGAATCGGGTTGATTTTTGGTATTATAGTCATCTGTTTTTTATACTGGTTTTTTGGTACAGAAGTAGGATGTGCAATTCGTGCAACAGGCAATAACGAAGCAATGGTTCGAGCACAGGGCGCTAATACAGATTTTATGAAAACCATTGGACTTATGGTGGGTAATGGATTAATTGCCCTTTCAGGCGGATTAGTAGCACAAACCCAAGGTTTCGCAGATGTTACGATGGGAGTAGGAGCCATTGTAATTGGCTTGGCATCCATTGTAATAGGAGAAGTAATTTTCCATAGAAAGAGATCCTTTGTTAGTAAATTAATATCCATTTTTGTAGGCTCCATTATATATCGCGTTATTATTGCAATTGTATTGCAGATGGGCTTAGATACAAATTATTTAAAACTATTAACTGCAGTTTTAGTAGCCTTTGCACTATCTGTACCAGTATTAAAAGCACAGCGATATAATAAAAAACCTAGATTTTATGACAGAGTCTTAAAGAAA
>DALYNO010000606.1:0-2328 GCA_031975295.1 Anaerocolumna sp.
TTGTACAAATTACCAATGAAAATTTATATAATAGGGCTTTTGTCGGGCAACTCATAGTATTAATACTGACAACTTAATCAATCTGTAGTATACTATTTAAAATATTAATACAAATAAGTTGGGAGATGACTATGAAGAAGATAGGTAATATTGGCAGTGCTTTTATACCCTTCTTAGTTGCTATTGGGATTCAAATAGTGGTTGCCGGGGTAATAGGTTTTGTATCAGGAGTTCTATTTTCCATTGGTGAGGGAGAATATAGTACAATAGAAAATGCCACATATCAAAGTATTGACGCTCAAGTGCAGTTAAGCATTACAGCAATCATTGCAATTATTTGCCTTGTTGTATTTGGAATATGGTATAAAAGATTAAATATGAATCACCCAAAAGGTGAGCTAAAAAAAATACTACGAACAAAGAGTATTCTTGGCATTATCCTATTAGGCATAGGAATTCAAGTAAGTTTAAGCTTGATTCTTAACATAATTGCTAGTATAAAACCAGATTGGTTTCACAATTATGGGCAAGTGATGGAGCAGCTGGGCAGAGGTAATTCATTGCTTTCCATCATTTATATTGTCATTATAGCACCAATATCTGAAGAATATATATTTAGGGGAGTTACATTTCATAAGGCTTATAAAGTTATGCCCTATATGGGAGCAAATATATTACAGGCGATTTTATTTGGAGTATATCATGGAAATATAGTACAGGGAAGTTATGCCTTTCTTCTGGGGGTGTTTCTAGGTTTGGTATGTTTTAAATTACACTCAATTTTTGCAGCAATTTTATTACACATGGTTATTAACTTAAGTGGAATATTATTTGGCTTTATCAGTACTGACTCTATTTTTTATACCACAGGGATTTCATTTGTTGTTTCAATTGCAGGAATAGCTTCGGTAATAATAGGTACGGTAATTCTTCTTAAAAACAAAAAAACTGGAGTGGATAGGTATTAATATATTTGTTATCCTATTAAACTTGGGTATAATAAAAAGATAAGGTTAAGTTAGAAAGGGTTTCAAATGAATATTCAATTACCTCAAAATGTAGAGTATATTATAAATGAATTAGGTGATAACGGTTATGATGCATTTGCAGTGGGAGGCTGTGTAAGAGATTCCATATTGGGAAGAGAACCCAAAGATTGGGATATTACAACCAAAGCAACTCCTCTGGAAGTAAAAAAAATCTTTCGTAGAACGATAGATACAGGAATCCAACACGGTACAGTTACAGTTATGCTTGATAAAGCAGGTTATGAAGTGACCACATACCGTATAGATGGTGAGTATGAAGACAACAGGCACCCAAAAGCAGTATCTTTTACAAAGGATTTGATTGAAGATTTAAAAAGACGTGATTTTACCATAAATGCTATGGCTTATAATAAAGAAAAAGGCCTGGTGGATGCCTTTAAGGGTCTATCTGATATGCAAGAGGGTATTATTCGATGTGTAGGCAGTGCAACAGAGCGATTTGAAGAAGATGCTCTGCGCATCTTGCGTGCAGTAAGATTTTCTGCACAACTAGGATTTGCAATAGAAGAGGAAACTTTAAAAGCGGTTAGAAATAAAGCCCATAATCTCAAAAATATCAGTGCAGAGCGAATACGTGTAGAATTGGATAAATTGATTATGTCACCTCACCCAGAGAAACTAATATTGGCATATGAGACAGGTATTACTAAAGTAATTTTTCCGGAATTTAATAAAATGATGGAAACAGAGCAAAACAATTATTACCATATATATTCTGTAGGAGAACACACCATAAAAACAGTACAAGCACTAACAAAAAGTGGTCAGGAATATGCCACTAAGACAGGAAATTACCAATCAGAAGAAGAGCGGTTGCCCTTTTCCTCAAAGGAATGTGCTATGTTATGCTGGGCCATGCTCTTACACGATGTTGGAAAACCAGATTGTAAATCTACAAATGCCAAAGGGGATCATTTCTATGGACATGCTAAGATAGGAGCACAGAAAGCCAGAGAAATATTACGAAGACTCAAATTTGATAACGAGACTGTAGATACAGTGTTTCGTCTTGTGCTATGGCATGACTATAGGTTTACACTAACACCGCCGGCTATGAGAAAGGCTGTTAATAAGATCGGTGAAGATATTATGGATATGCTTTTTGAAGTACAGAAGGCGGATATTTTAGGTAAAAACCCGGAGGTATTTGATGAAAAATTACGTACACTTAATCAAGCTAAAAACTTATTCTATGAAATAAGGCAAAAACAAGAGTGCGTTAGTCTGAAATCACTTAAAATAAATGGGAAAGATTTAATAGCCCTGGGATTTAAACCTG
>DALYNO010000607.1:0-2323 GCA_031975295.1 Anaerocolumna sp.
TTCCTCCATATTATATAATCTTCTGATATGCCTAAATATACACATATAGTATATATTTTAATACTTTTTTCCTATAAGTCAAGATGTATAGAAGAGTTCACAGAATATACTTACTTTCTGTTTCTGTTACCATTATTACCAGCAGATACCATATATTTTGCTTGATTTTACAATATAATGCTCTTTGCTTATAGCTCCTTATTCATGCAATCTGCGTATTAGTTTATACACAGTACAATTTTCGATAACCAAGGGTTTACGGTGAGCAAAAAAGATAATACCATCACTGGGAGCAATAATTTGAGAGATTACTTCTCCTTCAATAGGGTCTACTACTTCCGCTAAAAGCTCACCAAATGTAATTTCTTCGCCAGGTTCTTTAAATCTGCGGTAAATTCCGGATACATCTGCCCGTATAGGCATTAGGGTTTCTTCTTCCAGCGTAGTAGCAATAAAACCACTGTGACAGTTATATTTAATAATACCCATTCTGGTAAGGAATCTTAAAACAGAGGAGACGGCCTGATTGGCAGACTTTTCATCAATATGATCTGTTGCACTGGTATATACGGAAAAGGCATTGGTGCCATTCATTTGCCAGTTATAATTAAGGGTTCCCGTATCGATAGGTTTAGGTTTTCTAGTCACAACAAAGGGTAATCCAAACAGATTGGCCAGGCTTGTATTTTGATAACCGGTTTCCATCATTCTAACATGGGGGATAAAGTCACCTGGTGTATGAAAGCTTGCAAACTGAATACCGTAATTATATCCTTTTACTGCATCAAAAATACCAGCTGCTATTCTTTTGGTAGTTTCACCTTCTATATCTCCTGGAAACATTCGATTAATATCTGTATTATCCATTGCCCAAAATCTTCGCTCAATATTAATGGAATAGTGGTTTAAGGAGGGAATTACCATAATTTCGTTATTAGAAACAATACTTCCGTTTTTTTCAAGTTTAGATAGGGTTTTAATTATCTGTGAACAAATATAGAGCTGCTGTACCTCATTACCTCTTGTTGGTCCAACAATACAGGCTGATTTTTCTCCTTTACCAAAGCGGTAGCCTAAAATATTCATTTCTCCGCGAAAAGGTGCTTTAATACTATAAATCGTTTCTTTAGTCATTAAATTCACCTCCCAAAATCCTAACAATAAGAGAACCGCTGTTAACAATTGGATACTCACGAAGGGTAAAAACCATACCATCACAAGGAGCCAGAATATGCTGCATTATTTCACCGGTTAAGGTATCAACGATATCACCAATGGTATCCCCTTTCTTTATTCCCATCCAATGTTCCACTGCTGGCAAAAAAATACCGGAAGCTTCGGCATGTACCATTGTTACTTCGCTGCCATCTGATGATATAATGGGTTTTTTTGGAGTAATTACTTCGCCGCTCCACATGCCAAGCTCTTTTAACAAACAGAAAATACCATCAGTAATTTGATCACCAAACTGTTTTGTAATTCGCATTCCTGTACCCATCTCAACTGCAATGGTAGGAACCCCATTAGAATTCAGCGTGTGAGCTAGCGTTGCATTTTGAACAGTAGCGGAAGGGTGCACCCATACAAAATCAAGATTTAAAAACTTAGCATAGGGTAATAACATAGAAGCATTTTCTTCAATCATTCTTACTTGAGGGATTTCTCTTAAAAATATATTGCTGGAGTGAAGGTCTACACACAGTGTGGAACCTAAGATATCCTCTACTATACTTTTAGCAGCATTTTCAGACATATCTCCGTCTTTACTTCCTGGAAAGCATCTATTTAAATCTAAATCAAAGGCAGGGATACCTCTGGTTAAGGAATCCATACCAAGGGGATTTAGACTAGGGTATATATCAATAATTCCATGCAGATGTTCCATATTAGCTTTGAGTTTTTGCATGATTTCATAGCAGATGTATTGCCCTTCCAGCTCATCACCATGTATACCTGTTACAATACATACTCTTTTTTCAGTACCAGTCTTATGTAAGGGTTCAAAACGGTTTTTTAATATATGCATATTTTCCATAACCGGAAGGTCTAGAGAAAATACTGTTTTTATCATACTCATACAACCTTTCTAAAATAAATTAAGGGTAATCTTAAAATCCCTACTCCTAAGGAAAGTTTAAGTCACCCAGTTTTACATATAATACAATAGATTTTTAGTACTGTAAATAACAATTACAGACTTTTTATTGTATTTTTTCATTAGTCTTACCGGATTGCTTATTGGATAAATGTGAATTTTTTTCAGAATTATCCTTAAAATCCTCTTGTGCTTCTTCATTTTTTATTTCCCAATGAATTAAGAAGG
>DALYNO010000608.1:0-2320 GCA_031975295.1 Anaerocolumna sp.
AGCCTAATTTAGAAGCTGGCGGAGTAGCATTTTATAAGGGTGCTGATACCTCTGCAGAAGTAGTGGAACAAGTAGTATTTGCCAATGCCATAAAAGGCATAGGAGAGCTTACTGTGCTTCCTGAACAGGCAGCAGTAGTTACTAGAATACTTGATGGAATCTATGAATCAGCTAAAACAGGAATGCCTGTGTTTTTTCAATAATAATGAAGAGAGGAAAGTATTAAAGTTTCAGGAAAGTGAAACTGCGATACGAGGAGAATAGCGATGAAAATTGGATTACAACTATATACCATTAGAGATTCTTATAATCATGCACAAGAGTTTAAGGAATCCCTTAAAAGAGTAAAAGAATTAGGTTATGATCAGGTAGAATTTGCTGGTTACGGTGATTTATCTGCTGTTGAATTAAGACACTATTTAGAAGAAGTTGGACTTACAGCAGTGTCCTGTCATAGAGGTTTAACAGATTTAAGTGATAATCTAAAAGAAACAATTCAATTCAATAAGGATTTGGGTATAAGATATATAGCTTGTGCCTATGCACCAACCTCTACTAAAGAAGAAATAGAACAGTTGCTTAATATACTTACCGCTGCAAAAGCTGCAATAGCTGAAGCTGGTATGGAATTATTATATCATAACCATTCTCATGAGTTTATTCCCTTTGAAGATGGAATTCTTCCTATGGATT
Source organism: Anaerocolumna sp. (assembly GCA_031975295.1). Classification (GTDB taxonomy): domain Bacteria; phylum Bacillota; class Clostridia; order Lachnospirales; family Lachnospiraceae; genus Anaerocolumna. Next base: position 694 of record DALYNO010000608.1, read on the forward strand.
TGATTAAAGAATGTGTTCGCCTAGAGTTAGATACTTTCTGGGTATTCCATGCTGGCGTTGAACCTTGTGCCTACTTAAAAAATAACGCAGATAAGATAGCTTTGGTTCACATTAAAGATGGCAGCTTTGAAGGCAAACCAAGTGCAATTGGAGAAGGTTATAATAATATAAAGGGTATTGTTAAAATGGCTGAAATAATTGGTATGGATCATGTCATTGTTGAAAACGACAATCCTGAACCAGATGGGTTTTCAGATGTTAAGAGAAGTATTGAAAATCTCAAAGCAATCATTGGTTAAATATTCTTAAGTAATAAAAAAGAGGCTGTGGTAATATGGAGATTTGGTATGATATACCAAATGTCTGTCAATCTGTAAGAGAAGTAAGTTATGTTCACAGATTTGTAATTACGGCAGCCTCTTTCTTGTATTTATAGTTCTTTTATAATATCAAAAGTACTTTTAACTTTTGCAAAGCGATTGTTCCAAATGTCATAATAGAAATCATTAATTCCTTGAGCACCCATCGTTTCTCTATCTATTGTGGAAATACCACTTATGGGTAAGATGATTTGAAAGTCAAGATCAAAAGCAGATTTTATACTGGCATCTATGCAAAATTCTGTCTGTAATCCAGCAAGGATTAGGGTGTTGATGGAATTATGAAGTAAATATTCTTTTAATGGAGTGTTTTTAAAGGCACTGTTGTATCTTTTATTAAATATCCTCTCTCCCTCATGAGGTTTTATTTCACTATAAATTTCAAAACCTTCACTTCCTGGAGCTAATTCACCTGTTACACCATCATGCCTTACATAGATTACTTCAATACCTTTTTCTCTACAGGCATTGGCTAAATCTTGAATTGTGTGGATAAGTGTTTCGCTATTATGTGGTTTTTCATCCATAATTGCCTTTTGTACATCAATTATAATCAACGCTTTTTTATCCATAATGTCCTCCCAAATTTAATATTTGGCTATTATAGCACTAGCTTGTATATATTTCAACATAAGATTTATCATTATATTCCTTTCTGGAAATAAATGTATATGGAGATAAACTTTATTGGATAGGAAGCTAATATATGCAAAAGGATATTTAATAAAACAGAGTACAAAAGTGTAAAATATAGGAAATAGAAATTGACTTTAATTCCAGAATAGGCTAGAATATATACAGGTATTTCCATAAATTCACATTGGAAAAATAATAAGAAGGCGGTGAAGAAATGGGAGATAAGAATCCAAAAAAAGCACCAAAGAAGAAATCAACTTCTGCTAAATCAGCACCTCAGGCAACTTCTTCTACCAGTGCACCAAAAAAGAAATAAGAAATTAGCAAAAGGGGTTGTTACAAAATAGGTTCAACATTCGTGTTAACTATTTTGTAACAACCCCTTTTGTTATATGGATTCCCCTATGTGTTTTTTAGAACTGGGGACTATGTTAAAAGCCAAACTAAAGTAAAAGAAATTAGTAATTGTATGATTGAGAATTTAAATACAACTTGGGTATTAGACCAGGTTAGATTTTTTCTAACGTGATCATGGATTGGAGTTCTCGTATTTTTTAGAATTCTTATTTTCAAAAATCGTAACAGTGATACTTTTAAAAGTCCTAAACCAC
>DALYNO010000609.1:0-2316 GCA_031975295.1 Anaerocolumna sp.
AGCAGCAACTCTGGAGGAAGGTCTGGATCTTGTTAATTTAGCAAAGAATAAGAACCTGTTACTTGGCGGTGCACCAGATACTTTTCTTGGAGCAGGTATACAAACCTGTCGTAAACTGATCGATGATGGTTTTATAGGAGAACCAGTAGGGGCAGCAGCATTTATGATTTGTCATGGTCATGAAAGCTGGCATCCAGATCCAGAATTTTATTATAAACATGGTGGTGGTCCTATGATGGATATGGGTCCATATTACTTAACAGCACTTACCAATCTGCTTGGAGGCATTAAGAGTGTTACAGGAATTGCAAGAACAACATTTCCTAAGAGAACCATAACAAGTGAGCCAAAGTCTGGAACTATAGTTGATGTTGAGGTACCAACGAATGTAACCGGTATTTTGGAATTTGATAATGGTGCTATTGCTACACTCTATACTACTTTTGATGTCCATTATAATGGTCAGGCCAGATTTGAAATTTATGGCAGCCAAGGCACATTATTAGTTCCAGATCCAAATACCTTTGGAGGTCCAATTTATTTGCTGAGACAAGAAGAAAAAGAGTATAAGGAAATACCAGTAATGTATGATTATGCAGATAATAGCAGAGGTCTAGGACTTGCAGATATGGCTAAGGCAATTGAAACTGGACGTTCCTTTAGAGCTAACTATAAGCAGACCCTTCATGTTTTAGAAGCAATGACAGCATTTCATGCAAGTAGTGATATACGAGGAGCAGTTGACCTTAAAACCACCTTTACAAGAGAAGAGCCAATGCAGTTAAATGCTGTAACAGGAATAATAAAATAAGTATACTATAAATCATTGCTTCGTATATATCCAAAGTCAAATAGGTAACTATGCATGTAGCCCTTCTTTCTCTAAGAATATTAGAGAAAGGCAGGGCTACGTTTCATTTAATTAACCTTTAATGAAATCATAACTAAATTCTTCACAAATGTAATGCTCTAATAATTGACAATTATCTGAAAGAATATTAAGATAAAGAGTGAGAATTAGTATTAACTGGAAATTACAGGTAGGGGTGGACAATGAAGAGTAAAAAAAACTTAACATTATACTGGATTATATTAGCTGGCGTATTGTTGACAATACCCATAGCTTATTTGATAATTAAAAAGTTTGCTTATAGCAGTAATCTGTATAAGGCTTTTTTAATAACAGCAGTATTTGTAGTGATAACCGCTGCTATCAATATTTTATATGTACGCATATTTAACGTAAGTATGGACGAAATTTCACAAAATACTAAAGTGACGGAACTGGATAAAAAACAATACTGGCTAATGAATTTTTTAAAGAAAAACAGGCATATGAGCAAAGCAATGCAGCGTTTGATTATAAATGTGCAAAAAGTTATTGCACAAACAGAGAATTATGAACGCAGAAGAGAAGTATATATTAACCTTTTAGATGAAACTCAAAGGGAGAGCGGCAATTCCCTCTGGGAGTTAATTGCTACAGTTGAGAAAGCACTAAATAATAATGTAGAGAAGATTATAAATCGAATTAACATATTTGATGATAAGGTACAAATAAGTATTGTTGAAAAAAACCTAGAATATATTGAGGATTATGTAAATAAAAATGAAACGCTGTTAATTAATTTTGAAAGACTGATTACAGAAGTTTCAAGTATGGGCAATGGAACAGAAGATGACTTAAGTAAATTAACAGATATTATAAATGCTATGGAGAACTTGCGTACAGAAAAAGACGAAGATATAAGCCAATTAATAAAAAAATATAAGTAGTATAATGTTTAAATTTATTGCCCTATGGGGCGGATGGGAGGAGCTATGGCTGGTAATAGAATTGTTAAATTTATAATAAGTATTGTGGCAGTATTTGTAATAGTATTTGTACTAGTAGGTTTACTTGGTAATTCTGGTACAAAACAAGCTAGTAAAACGGATTTAAAGGAATATACTGCTAAGGATTTGGAGGGTAAAGTAGCTTTTGTTATGGATCGAGTCAAGGTATCTACCCAGACACCAAGGAAAGCATCTATCGATTTAACGAGTTCTACGCTTTATGATGAATTACCTGAAATTGATAAATATCCTTTAGCAGTTGAGGGTGGGGGCAATGTTGATATTGAGATATTTTCTAGCCCAGAAAAAGCAGGAAGTAATAAGGATGGGTGGTTAATTGAAACCGCTAAAGCTTTTAACAATGAGAAATATCAAATTGGTGGAAAAAGTATTTCAGTGTCCGTAAGAAATGTATCTTCTGGACAAGGTGCTGATTATATTATATCCGGTAAATATCTACCTACTGCTTATACGCCTTCC
>DALYNO010000610.1:0-2311 GCA_031975295.1 Anaerocolumna sp.
GTCAGTATCAGGCATATTAATTTAGACCATATTTTCATAGTAATCTCCCTCTTCTCTTATTATAAAACTCGCTTTTTTCTGCGATTCTATTATTATAGCACACTATATCTGCTTTGTAATGATATGTAATAAATTTCAAAGTTTTTATCAAATTACTTTATTAAGAGTTACTATTCCTATTACTATTCCTATATTTTTACTACAAAAAAATTCTGCATAAAGACAAGATTAGGTTACATAAGATTAATAATGATATATAGAAAGAGTAGGCTGCCATGAATAAAAAAGAGAACATTCAAATCATAGTTCGTTGCAGTGATTATGAGAACAATTACAACGAGGTAGCTTCTATGGGAAAGTTAAAGTATAAACTGCCTATGATTGATTCTTATGTCATTGAGGTGGAACAGGAACGTCTTGATGATTTGCAGAATGAACATGAATTATGGAGTTATGAATTAGATACACATATTACTGCTCAAATGAACCGTGTTTCTGATATTATTGAATTAAAGTGGGCGCATGACCAAGGTATTTATGGTGATAACATCGGCGTAGCGGTGGTTGATACAGGCATATGCCTTCACAAAGATTTTATTGAAGGAGGCAATCGAATAAAAGCCTTTTATGATTTAATACATGGAAGGACTGAACCTTATGATGATAATGGTCATGGAAGCCATGTATCTGGTATCATAGGCGGAAATGGTTACTTATCAAATGGTAAATATATAGGTATTGCACCAAAATGTAATCTGATCGGTATAAAAGTACTAGATCAAAAAGGTGATGGCAATATTTCCGATGTATTAGCTGGTCTCCAATGGGTCATAGATAATAAAAACAAGTATAATATCAGAGTCGTTAATATCTCTGTTGGTACTACCACAAAGGATAATGTGGATGAAAATTCGCTTCTGGTTAAGGGGGTTAATGCTGTCTGGGATGCTGGCATTGTTGTAGTCGTTGCGGCTGGTAATAATGGACCTAATCCTATGTCTATTTCAACACCAGGTATAAGCAGAAAAGTGATTACGGTTGGTTCATCTGATGATCGTATCACTGTTGAATTATTTGGTAACAAAACACAAGACTATTCTGGTAGGGGGCCAACATCTGCATGTATTAAGAAACCGGATATTGTAGCTCCTGGTTCTAATATTGTTTCTTGTGGTACTATGAAGAATTATCAGAGATACCGTTATAATTTATTAAATAATCCAAGAAATGATTATTCTAATCTTATGTATACAATCAAAAGTGGAACCTCAATGGCAACTCCAATTGTGACTGGTGCAATTGCACTTCTTTTATCCAAGTATCCCAAGATGTCCAATAAAGATGTAAAGTTGAAACTAAGAGATTGTGCTATCGATCTAGGGTATCCCTGGTCCAAACAAGGTTGGGGGTTATTAAATATTCCGAGACTTTTGCAGTAGAGTTGGGGTATAAAATATTTATTGATTTTACTGTGATAATGCCTTGATTTATGTTGTGATAATGCCTTGATTTACGTTGTGATAATGCCTTGATTTTTGTTGTGATAATGCCTTGATTCACGTTGTGATAATGCCTTGATTTTTGTTGTGATAATGCCTTGATTCACGTTGTGATTACTTGATAAAATCAGTATTTAGTTTGTTGATAAAGCAAGTTTATGAAATCGTTCTTATGTTTAGATGCTTTGTCTGACATTCACTAATGTATTTATGCTATGGTATTAAAAGAGAAAGAAAGCTCAAACTCCTCGTTTCACTCGTCAAACAGTGAGCTTTCTTCCTCTATACCATATCATAAATTCATAAGTGAATTATTCATACATGAATGTATGAATGTCAGACCAAGCATAATGCACATTAGAACGTTTTCTTAAGCATTGCTTTTAGCTGTATTGTTTTCACTGATTTTATCAAGTATTAATTTGGTTTTTATTAAGTTTTTGATTGGTGTATTTAACTTATTTTAGTTTGTTAGTTAGTTAGTTAGTTTGTTTGTTTGTTTGTTGTTTTGTTCTTTGTACTCTCACTCTCCTAAATCATGAATTCCACTTTATCTGACTCTTTCTCCTTTTTTACAGGTTGCAAAGTTATGTTAATGATGGAGTATGTTTCACCTGACCTTTTGGTACTGTATGAATGAGCTTATTTGGTTTTATGCGTTATTTCGATTCGATCTTAATATTTGGGAATAAATTAGCTATGTATTATTAGCCTTAACCGAATAATACATAGCTTTTTATTGTTTGTGTATGTTTCTTATATAATGATTTATAAATCAATTTATATAACTTTTTTTATTCAACTTTTTTATA
>DALYNO010000611.1:0-2302 GCA_031975295.1 Anaerocolumna sp.
TATTACCTTGCATCCTTTCTATAAATAAAGTAATATAGGATTATTAATTTTACAGAATATGTTATAAAAAGATAGGAATTCATAAAAAGGGATAAGGAGATTACCATGTATCAAGTAAAACCATTAACAAAAGATAATGCAGAGATGTTTACGGATTATCTAAGTAACTTGGATTTTAATCATGCACCACATTGGGCAACCTGTTATTGCAGATTTTATTATTCAGACTGCTCCTCAGAAGAATGGATGAGTAAATCAGGTGCAGATAATAAAAAAGAAGCATTAGAAGATATTAAAAGTGATAATATGAAAGGTTTCCTTGCATTTGATGGAGACAAGTGTATTGGTTGGTGCAGTGCAAATGACGTAAGTAAACTTTTAAGGATATATCCTCATGCAAAAGAAACCTTAGAAAATAAAAAAACCGCATGTGTAATCTGCTATGTCATTCATCCTGACTATAGAAATCAAGGGGTTGCCAGACTATTATTGCAATCAGCTATCCGTACATTTAAAGAGGAAGGCTTTCAGGCAATTTTGGCCCTACCTCTAGAAAACAAAAACCCACAGGAAACTCACTATAGAGGTACTATTAATATGTATTTGGAAAATGGGTTTAAGGAGATTAATAGAGAAGAAGAATTAAGAATTATGTTGTTGGAATTATAGTAATTATTGACCTTTTGGCCTATTTTTAGTAAAATCGAATAAAGGAATACATTGGTGAATTATATATAAGAAAGACACCAAAGCCCGATTGGAGTCGAATAGGAGGAAGGATAGATGGAACCCAATATATTATCCGGTGGACGAAAAGAACTGCTTGAGATAAAGGAAAAGTTAGTGGAGCTAAATTCTTACCGTGATAGAAGAGATGATTTCAGTGCTAAGGAATCATCCCTAGAGAAATCAATTAAAATGAAAGAAAAAGAGATTACGGAAGAGATTAATAACACCATAAGACAAAGAAAAGAGGAAATAGAAGCAGCTTATAACTCCCAAATAGAATCAACAAGACAAAGGGCTAAGAAGATTAAGGGTAAAAAGGAAAAATCCAAAAGTCTTAAAGTTTCTGAACGAATTGACAATGAAACCTCAGGTATAAGAGAAGAGAGCCGCTTATTGAAGCAGGAGATAAAAGATATTTTTAGGATGAATAAAATACCTAGAATATTTAATAACCGATTATTTTATGCAATTTTTACACCAAAAGGATTTGGGGATTTATCCATTATATTAATTGTACTTTTACTACTGCTGTTAGCTTTACCATACGGTATTTATGCAAGATTTTTATCTGGTATGAATATGGTGTTCTTATTTCTGGTTTATGTTTTAATTGTTATTGTTTTTGGAGGTGCTTATCTATTAATTGAAAACAATGTACGTGCCAGATATGCAAAAGCATTTACAAGAATCACACAAATCAGGGTATCATTAATCTTAAACCATAGAAAAAGAAACAGTATTCAAAACAATATCCTAAAAGACAAAGATGAAAGTATATATGGTCTTGATAACTTTAATGACGAATTAAAAGAGCTTGAAGATGAAATAGTATCCTTAAATGAACAAAGAAAAGAAGCTATGAACGTATTTGAGTCGTCCACTAAATTAGTTATTAAAGAGGAGATAACCGCCAGACATCAGGATGAGTTAAATGGGTTGAAGAAAGATTATGGTATTGTTTATGTAAGTGGTAAAGAAACCGAAGATAGCATAAGAAGTATCTCCATGGATATTACTAACAACTATGAAGTATTTATGGGTAAGGAACTTATTTCTGTAGAAAAGTTAGATGCATTGTATCAAATTATGGAGGAACAGAATTTAAATACAATTTCTGAGGCTATTGGTTATTATAAAGGTGAAAAATAATTCGGACCTACTAACTATACAGTAGTAGATGAATAAAAAAGAATAGAGTATGTATGCTAATATACAGCAATTCTAAAAAATGGGACAGGCGTATATTTGCATACATACTCTATTTATTTATTATCGGTTGCTTAACTATTATACATATTCTTTTCCAAGTTTGTAAAAGCAGTAATTGATTCCGGTACAGATATAGTCTGCAAGGAGCATTACCACGTTAAGTCTTGTGGTTTGAAGCAGCATATGATCAAGCATTCCTGAAAAGTTAACAATACCAGTTATAAATATATCTCCTACGGGAGGAAGTGCTTTATCTACTCCAGCACCTGGCAGAAGTGGGCCTTCTCCCAGGGTAATGTAACCGATATGTCCTGATTTACCAAGGGAAGCATCAATTGCTACAACAGTTGCATTACTGTGCTTT
>DALYNO010000612.1:0-2300 GCA_031975295.1 Anaerocolumna sp.
CAATTGTATAGAATTTAATGTTATGTTCAGCTATATAACGCTTAACTTGTCCTGGTAAATGTGCTTCAATTTCTTCCATGGACCAGCCACAGTTAAGAAGGAAGCTACCACCGTCTACTAAATCCTGAACCATGTTATATTTTCTAACATAGGAAGGATTGTGACAAGCTACAAAGTTAGCTTTACTTACTAAATATGTAGATTTAATTCTGGCTTTACCAAAACGTAAGTGAGAAACTGTAATACCACCAGATTTCTTGGAGTCATAATCAAAATATGCCTGCGCATACATATCAGTATGGTCACCAATAATTTTAATAGAGTTTTTATTTGCACCTACAGTACCATCTGCACCAAGGCCCCAGAATTTACAGCTAATGGTTGCTTCAGGAGTTGTATTAGGATTTTCATCAATATCAAGGGAAAGATGAGTAACATCATCGTTAATACCGATTGTAAATTTCTTCTTAGCATTATTTTTGTAAACAGAAATAATCTGAGCAGGAGTAGTGTCTTTGGAACCTAAACCGTAACGGCCTGTATAAACAGGAATGTTATGGAATTTAGTATCTTTTAATCCAGCAACTACGTCTAACCATAAAGGTTCACCAAGTGCACCAGGTTCTTTTGTTCTATCTAATACAGTAATTTGTTTTACAGAATCAGGAATAACATCTAATAAGTGTTTTACACTGAAAGGTCTGTATAGTCTTACTTTGATAACACCAACTTTAGCATCTTTCGCTAATAAGTAATCAATAGTCTCATCAATAGTATCACAAACGGAACCCATGGCTATAATTACATGTTCTGCATCAGCAGCACCATAGTAGTTAAATAACTTATAATCAGTACCGATTTTTTCGTTTACTTTATTCATATAGTCTTCAACAAGACCAGGGATTGCATCGTAATAAGGATTGCAGGCTTCTCTTGCCTGGAAGAAAATATCAGGATTTTGTGCAGTACCACGGGTAACAGGATGTTCCGGATTTAAAGCACGTTTACGGAATGCAGCTACAGCATCCATGTCTGTCATTTCTTTTAAGTCTTCATAATCCCATGCTTCGATTTTTTGAATTTCGTGAGAGGTTCTAAATCCATCGAAGAAATGTACAAAAGGAACACGTCCTTTAATTGTAGTCAAATGCGCTACAGCACCTAAATCCATAACTTCTTGAACATTACTGGAACATAGCATTGCAAAACCAGTCTGGCGACAAGCATAAACGTCAGAGTGATCACCAAAAATAGATAAAGCGTGACTTGCAAGAGCACGAGCAGAAACGTCAATAACACATGGTAATAATTCACCTGCGATTTTATACATGTTAGGTATCATTAACAATAAACCTTGAGAAGCTGTAAAGGTTGTAGTTAATGCACCGGCAGCTAAAGAACCGTGAACGGTACCGGCTGCACCGGCTTCAGATTGCATTTCAGTTACTTGAACTTCATGTCCGAAGATGTTCTTTCTACCTTGGGTAGACCAGGCATCTGTGACTTCAGCCATAACTGAAGATGGTGTAATAGGATAGATGGCTGCAACATCGGTAAATGCATAGGACACGTGAGCCGCAGCATTGTTTCCATCCATGGTTTTCATTTTTCTAGCCATGTAAAATTATCCTCCTTATGAACGTAGCAATTAGGTCCATTCTAAGAGTGGCAACAAAATAAAGAGTCACCCATTTGTGCCCCAATCACTAATCATTATGTTAATTATGTATAATGGTATATTTTATAATATACCTATAGTAGAGGATAGCACTATTCGACAGAAGTGTAAAGAACAATTTAAAGATTATTAAAAAAAAAACGAATAAATTTCAGGAATATTTTGTATAAAAAAACTTCTATCTGCATATAGTATGTGGCTGGGATTTTTAATGATTTTTACCTAAATAATCTTAAGGTCAAAACCACCAAAAATTATTCTGGTCTATTGGCAAAATAAACATTTTACAAATCAAAAAATTAAATAAGGTATCCATTATATACAAAGGAATTTGGGCAATGAAATTAGTAAAATGAATTTTACGTTATTAATTTAACAAGCAAAAGACCAAGAATAATATGAAAGTCGAAATCTAATAATTAAGCTTGGTAAAATAAATAAAGAAACGTAATAATATGAGTTGCCCGACAAATACCCTACTTTTTATATTACGATGGCAATTTGCACAAATCAAAAAGTATCATGCCTCGATTCCTATGCATAAGAATTCTTAATTTTCTGATTATTTATATTAATTATAACATGAAACAGATAACTCGCTTTGCTCAGACAATCTGTTTCA
>DALYNO010000613.1:0-2253 GCA_031975295.1 Anaerocolumna sp.
TTTTATATATTCTATACACGTAGTTATATTGTAGCGAATTCATCTATTCATTTATATTTTCTAATGCGCCATATTTACTCTGTTTATGTCACAATTTCTAATATTTCCATTGTTTTATGAACCTAAATTTTTTATAATACAATTAGTTCAGCAAATTCTATCTAATAGTTGTATGAATGGGTGTATATTACCATATATTCATGTCAAACAATTCGGCTTTTGCAGACTAAGCTTGAAGGAGGTATTGTATGAATTTAACCCAAAATCTAAACTATTCCTTTACCATGGAAAATCATACCTATCATATACTTATGATAACTCATGGTATTATTCATAAGACCATACCTGCCCATTATCATAGTAATAATAGTTATGAAGTACATTTTATTTCTGAGGGTTTAGGTAAATTAATAGCAAATGATGCAGTCTATGCCCTTACCCCTGGCACAATATTTATTACTGGTCCAGGCATCATGCATCAACAAGAACCAGATCCATCAGACCCTATGAGAGAGGATTGCCTGTATTTTTATATAGAAGATTCTGGCGCTTCTATGAAAGCTTCTCCTTTAACTGAAATGTTTCGCTCCAATCCTTTTTGGATCGGCCAAGATCAGCAAAATCTTTCGGCTATACTACAGATGATTCACCAAGAGCTTCCCTTTAAGGCAATTGGTCATTCTATTTCTATAAATGCTTGTTTTCAACGTTATTTAGTTGCACTTGCAAGAAATATGACCTCCGATTCCCTAAGCGAGAACAAAGAATATCGCCCCTTTTGGTTAGAAATAGAGTCTGCTTTTCTTTATCATTATCGTGACCTAACCTTAGATCATATTTGCAGTATAGTAGGCATGTGTCGTCGTCAGACACAAAGGATTTTACTAAAATACTATGGTTTAAACTTTCAGAAAAAAAGGACAGCAGCCCGTATGTCAGCTGCCGCCACTTTTTTAAGGAGTAATACCTATAAATTGGAGGAAATCGCAGATTTAACCGGCTATTCCAGTATCAGTAGTTTTTTGCAAGCGTTTAAAGCCTATTACCATATGACCATCCGTGAATATCGAAAGATACCCTGTGAGTAAATCCATATTAAAATGTACAAGATTTTAAATAGGCACTTGGTGACATCCCCGTATGTTTTTTAAATACTTTTGAGAAATAATAACTATCATTAAAACCCGTTTTTTCAGCTATATCAGTTATACTAAAAATCCGGTTCTTTAATAATTGTTTTGCTTTTTCGATTCTAAGTTCAGATAAATATACAAAAATAGTTTTACCTGTTATATTTTTAAAAACTCTATTAATATGATCGAAATTACATTGGAATCGTTCTTCTAAAGAATTTCCGGTAATGGTTGTATGGTAAGAACTATTAAAATAGGCCAGCATATCGTGAACAGTGCGAAAAGACCTGGAAGTTGAGTCCGTATTATGGTACAGTAATTCAGAGATATACTCCCTGGAGACAGTTATTAAAAGTTCCAGCAACTTACATCCTATATTAATATCATGATAATCTAATCTATTATTCTGAGATTTCGTCATTTGAGTCAGGGAATCCAGCATTGATATAATCCTTGTAAAATTTTTAAAGCTATAATATTTTGGTAAAATAATGTCTCTAAAATTAATCTGCGGCAGTTCTAATGCTTTCTCCGAGTATTTCAAGGATAAGAGTCTTTCTGCCAGAAGATGTTCTTTTAACTGACTTTCTAAAGTCTCAGCGTTAACCATACCTGTATGGCAAAAATGAATATAAATGAATTCACAGGTAGTCGAATTTAGTCCGTAATGTTCCTTGGCTGGATCTAATATGATAAAGTCATTGGGCTTTAAATCATATCTGATTTTATCTTCCATAAGGTGCATTTCACCTGACAGAATAAAATATATGATATACTCTTTTACTTTTCTTCGTAAATGAACATAGGGTGGCCTAATTCTTGCTAAATCAAAAGAAGTCACAACTGGTAACGTATTTGATTTCATAGCATAATAATGTAAATTGTCCATGGTGCTCTCACATTCCTACCTGTTTTTCTATTTCTATTGATTGGATTAGCGTGCCAAATCCACATTAAGCTGAGAAATGAATATGGGTAAAATTCATTCATAAGTTTAAAAGAAAGCTTTTGACACCCTAATCTTAAGATGATGGGGTCATATAGACCAAATAATGTTACATCCTAGCAATTTGCACAAATCAAAAAGTATCATGCTTCGATTTCAATGCATAAGAATTCC
>DALYNO010000614.1:0-2241 GCA_031975295.1 Anaerocolumna sp.
TTTTATTTATGGATACTTAAATACATTTTCTACAGATAAATTCATATCATATCCAGGCAACCAGCAACATAAAATACTTCCTGTATAAATTGATGCATCTAACTATTTTATAATACAATATATTTCTAGAATATTCCATATTTAATTACATATAGAATCAATCCATAGTTTTGATATGCATAAAATTCCTTTGTGCTGGTTTCTTATAAAAAATGTAGAACCTATCTTCCTTATGACAGATCATAAAAAAACTCTTACAAATTTGTTAACCATCCAAGTAAAATCCTATAGGGAAGGTGAAATCAATTTTGTAAGAGTTCTATATATTATAGCATTCTAAATATTCAACTATTTTAGCTGTTCCTCAATTGCTTAATCTGATGCTACTTCTCCCAGGTAAGTTCAGAATATTCTCTTCTCTTATCCCTTAAGAGTAAATCAGATACAGCTTCATCAGCTGGTTTGTTTTCAAATAGAATTTGGTTAACCTGTTCAACAATTGGCATTTCCACATTGAACTTCTTTGCTAAGGCAAGAGCTGCTTTGGCTGAATATACACCTTCAACTACTTGGTTTACTTCTTTCATCGCTGCTTCCATAGAATAACCTTGTCCAATTAAGAAACCTGCATTACGATTTCTGCTGTGCTTACTGGTACATGTAACAATCAAATCACCAACACCGGATAAACCGGCAAAAGTCTCAAGCTTGCCACCCATAGCAACTCCCAGTCTGCTGATTTCTGCAATACCTCTGGTCATTAAGGCTGCTTTGGTATTATCACCAAAGCCAAGACCATCAGCAATACCTGCTGCCAGTGCAATTACGTTTTTGATAGAGCCGCCAAGCTCAATACCAATTACATCAGGACTTGTATATACTCTAAAACGCTCACTCATAAAGACATCCTGTATAAAATGAGCACTTGCCTTGGTTTCCGCACCAACAACACAGGTAGTAGGTATACCACGGCTAACTTCCTCTGCATGGCTTGGCCCTGAGAGTACGGCAACATCCGCATGATTTAGCTCTTCTTTTAGAATATCAGTTAAAGTATCAAGGGTAGTCTCTTCAATTCCTTTACCAACATTAACCACAATTTGATTCTCTCTAATATATTCTTTCGCAATCCTTGCAGTACTTCTTACATAAGGAGAAGCTACTGCAAAGACAATCAAATCCATATCTTCGCAAGAGGATTTTAAATCACCGGATATCGTTACAAGCTCTGGTAACTTAATTCCAGGTAGTTTATCAGTTAATTCTCTCTGGGTCTGAAGTAAATCCACCTCCGACTTTAATGCAGACCATAAAGTAACCTCATGCCCGTTATTACCCAATAATATTGCGATTGCAGTACCCCATGCGCCTGCACCCAATATACTGACTTTTGCCATATCAACACCCAAACCTTTCACATTTAACTTTTGTATATTTTATACTTTTACTTTTTGACCTAATTTATTCTCTGTGCCAGACATTAATCGTTTCATGTTAGAACGATGTTTAATAAATGCAGATAAAGTAAATATAAGGCTAACTATCAACATATGTATGTTGCCTGGATAAAAAATCAAGATCCAGACAGGGAACATAAGGGATATAAGCAAGGAACCTAAGGAAACATATCTGGTTAAAGCTACAGAAATGGTAAATACAAATAGTGCTGCTAACCCTAGTCTCCAATCAAATGCCATCATAACACCACCTGTGGCAGCAATGCCTTTGCCGCCTTTAAAGTGTAGCCAGAAAGGAAAATTGTGTCCTAAAACAACACCTAAGCCTGCATATAATGCTAGTAATCTAACATAAGATGTGTCAGGAAATAATATTAAATATACCATTAATATAGGAAGAATTGCCTTAATGGCATCTCCTAGAAAGGTAAGTAATCCTGCCTTCATCCCAAGTGTTCTAAGTGTATTAGTTGTACCTGCATTACCGCTTCCATATTTTCTTATATCAATATTATTTGCTTTGCCTATTACATAACTAGTTGAAAAACAGCCGAAGCAATAACCTAATCCTAAGCAAATCAATATTTTAAGCAACATATTATTCCTTTTCCTTTCGTTCCCTTATAAAGAATTTTAATGATGTTCCAGCAAAGCCAAACGCTTCTCTTATCTTGTTCTCTATATATCTGGTATAAGAAAAGTGCATAAGTTCTTTATCATTAACGAATATAACAAAAGTTGGAGGTTTAACAGAAACCTGTGTAATATAGTAAAGTTTTAATCT